>NZ_JBQSVT010000006.1:0-149326 GCF_052376555.1 Specibacter sp. AOP5-B1-6 | reverse complement strand
ATCCGATGTTGTGCCCCCCACACCCGGACTGTGGGGCCCACAACTGCGAAGTCACGGCAAGGTCGGCCGCGACGAAAGGCTATTTCTTCGTTTCGTCATTCGGGTGCTCTTCGCGAAGCTTGGCCTCGCGGGCCTCCAGATCCGCCTTGAGCTTGCGGAGCCTGTCGGCCTCAAGCTTCTGTGCCCTGTCGACCTGCAAATTGCGGAGGAAATCGGGGTCGTCGTCAGGGGCAACCGAGCGGCCCGCATTGCCCTGGTAGGAAGATCCGCGCTGGCTGCCAGTCATCCCGCCGGGGCGTTGCGGGGATCCGGAAGTTGAAGCAGCGTACTGCGGACGGCCGAACAGGAACCACAGGCCCACGCCAATGACGTTCAACACCACAATGACAAGGATCCAGGCAGGCTTCGGAATGCTCCGCACGTCGTTGGGTTCACTGCGGATGCAGTCAATGAGTCCGTAGACAAAAACGACAACAGCCAAGGCCACGGGAATTATATAGCGCATACTTCAGTCTACCGTTGACGGACAAATCCGGCCCCCTGCCAAGGTGCAGGGAAGACACCCAGCTTTAGCAGCTAAACTTGGTCCGTGGCTTTCTTCAAATACTCCCTGATCCGTGGCGTGCTTTTCCTGGCCTTCTTCATCGTGGCCTACAAGGCGCTGGACATCAGCCCGCTCACCGCTGCGCTGGTCGCGGCCCTGTGTGCCTTTTTGATCAGCTACTTGTTCTTCCGCAAACAGCGCTCCGGCGCGACCGCCGACGTAGCCAAGACGTTCGCACCGAATGCCGAAACGTCGCAGTCGGCTGGCGCCGTGGCAGATGCCGACGCCGAAGACGCCCTCATCGACGAAAACCCCGACGTGTGGGTTGACGCCGACCGCAAGCCGGGCGCCACCAAGCTTGACCTCGACAAGCCCGGCGAAGCTTAGGCTAGAGCCCGGGTCAGGACCATGGCCGCCGCGAACAGGACGCTGAAGCCAAGGTTGATCAGCCCCGTCTGCTTCAGGACGGGGATCAGGGACTTGCGCTTTTTGCCCTTGAGCATGAGCCAGCTGGGCAGCAGCATGAACGGGATCAGCAGCAGCACCAGCAAAATCCACGGTTTCTCCGGTGCCAGGAACAGCATCAACGCCAGCGACAACGCCAACATCACCACATAGCTCAGCCGCGCATTCCGATCACCCAGGCGCACGGCGAGGGTCCGCTTGCCCACCTCGGTGTCGGTTGGAATGTCGCGGACATTGTTGGCCATCAGAAGTGCGACGGCGATCAGGCCCGTTGAGATTGAACCCAAGAGTGCCGCCGGGCTCACCGATCCGGCCTGGGTGAAGGTGGTGCCCAGGGTCGCCACCGGGCCAAAAAAGAAGAACACGAAAACGTCGCCAAGGCCCATGTAGCCGTAGGGGTTCTTGCCTCCCGTGTACCCCCAGGCGGCCAGGACCGCGCCGGCGCCCACGAGCAGCAGCCACCAGGCCTGCGAGAGGACCACCAACGCCAACCCGGCCACCATCGCCAGGCCAAAGGCGGCAAATGCCGCCATCTTCACGTGCGACGGTTTTGCCACACCGCTGCCCACCAAACGCAGCGGCCCAACCCTGACCTCGTCGGTGCCGCGAATGCCGTCCGAGTAATCGTTGGCATAATTGACGCCAATCTGCAGGAGCAGCGCCACCAGGGCGGCCAAAACGGCCCGGACCCAGTGCAGCCCGTCCAGATCGTAGGCCGCGGCGGTGCCGATAATCACGGGGGCCACTGCCATGGGCAGGGTCCTTAGACGAGCCCCGGAAATCCATTGCCCCACAGTGGCCACGGCGATACTCCTTTATGTGCAGTTGAATGAAATATGCGTATGTGAATAAAAATTGACGGCACGTTCCACAGGCCGCAGTGCTAATTCTGCCCTTTTCCGGAGCTACAGTGCGTGTGCAGCCTCGGTCAGGGTGGCCAAAATCGCCGTCCTGTCGGGCTTTCCGTTGCCCAGCAGCGGCAGCTCGGAGACGAACACCACAGTCTTGGGCACCAGCTGCGGCTCCATGACAGCGCCCGCGCCGGCCAGCAACTCGGCCAGCGAGCACGAACCAACCACCATGGCGGCCACCTGCTGCCCCCACTCCTGTGACGGAACCGGGACCACAAACGCCTCGCGCACACCCTGCACGCGGTGCAGCCCGTCCGTGACGGCGCCCGCGGAAACTTTCAAGCCCCCGGTGATGATGACATCGTCCACCCGGCCCAGCACGCGCAGCCGTCCGTCACTGTCCAGCTCGCCCAAGTCGCCGGTTTCATACCAGCGCACCAGTTCGCCGTCGTGCTCTTCAGTGAAGAAGGACGCGGCGGTGAGCTCGGCATTCTCAAGGTAACCGGCAGCCACAACGTCGCCGCCGAGCAAGACCCTGCCGTCGCGGATGGCGAGCTGCACGCCGTCGAGCGGGACGCCGTCGTACACGGCGCCGCCGCAGGTTTCACTCATGCCGTACGTGGTGACGATGTTCAGCCCGGCACCGCGCGCGGCCTCCAGCAGCACGGGGTTGATGGGGCCGCCGCCGAGCAGGATCGCGTTGAAGCGGCGCAGCACCGTCAGCGTTTCGGCGGTGGGGTTGGTCAGCAGGCGCGTGAGCTGGGTGGGCACCAGGGAGGTGAAGCGGGTGTTGTCGGTCAGCTCCTGTGCCGCCTCGGTGAACGCTTCGGGGGTGAATCCGCCGCTCAGGTCCATGGTCCAGGGGCGGGTGCCGGCGAACAAGCTGCGCACCAAAACCTGCAGCCCGGCCACGTAGTTCATGGGCAGCGCCAACAGCCACTGGCCCTCGCCGCGCAACGCCATGGCCGTGCCGACCGACGACGCGGCCAGCGCCTCCACGCTCAGCATGGTGCGCTTGGGCGTGCCGGTGCTCCCGGAGGTGAGTACGACGGCGGCAATGTCGGTGTCGCTGTCAGTCGGCAGTCCCAGCCCGGTTTGCGGGATGAGTGTGAAGGTGCCGTCCGGGGCGATTTGGACCGCGGGGCCTTCGCCGTGCAGTGCTTCGGAGAGGGCCTTGAGCAGGGGTTCAATAGTCATGGGTACCTATATATGGGGGATTAGAAGTAGTACGGGAAGGAGGACCAGTCGGGGTCGCGTTTTTCCAGGAACGCTTCCTTGCCCTCCACGGCTTCGTCGGTCATGTAGGCCAGGCGGGTTGCTTCGCCGGCAAAGACCTGCTGCCCGGCCAAGCCGTCGTCGGCCAGGTTGAACGCAAATTTGAGCATCCGGATGGCCTGCGGGGACTGGCGGGCAATGTCGGCGGCATATTCCAGGGCCACCTTTTCCAGATCCTCGTGGGCCACTGCTTCATTGACGGCGCCCATGCGGACCATGTCGTCGGCCGAGTATTCGCGGGCCAGGAAGAAGATCGCCCTTGCCGCCTTTTGGCCGATCTGGCGGGCCAGCAGTGCCGAACCGTAGCCGGCGTCGAAACTGCCCACGGTGGCGTCGGTTTGTTTGAACTTGCCGTGTTCGCGGGAGGCGATGGTGAGGTCCGAGACAACATGGAGGGAATGTCCGCCACCGGCAGCCCACCCGTTGACGACGGCGATGACAACCTTGGGCATGGTGCGCATGAGGCGCTGGACCTCAAGGATGTGGAGGCGGCCGGCGCGGGCCGGGTCAATGGTTTCCTTCGTTTCGCCCTCTGCGTACCGGTAGCCGTCACGGCCGCGGATGCGCTGGTCCCCGCCGGAGCAGAAGGAGTGTCCGCCGTCCTTGGGGGAGGGACCGTTGCCGGTCAGAAGCACCGTGGCCACGTCGGGCGTCATGCGGGCGTGGTCCATGGCGCGGTAGAGCTCATCGACTGTGCCGGGGCGGAACGCGTTGCGCACCTCGGGGCGGTTGAAGGCGATGCGCACCGTGGGCAGGTCCCTGAGGATTTCCCCATCGGCGCTGCGCTCCACCTGGCGGTGGTATGTCATGTCGGTGAAGTCGAAGCCCTCAACCGCGCGCCAGCGGGTGGGGTCGAAGATGTCTGATACCTGGTCTGGAAGATTCTGCACGCTGCTCACCCTTGTGATTCTAGCCGGGCGGTTCCAACTGGCGGGACAGTGCGCGGAGGGGGCGCGGGTGTCAGCTGATGCAGAACTCGTTGCCTTCGGGATCGGCCATGGTGAACCACGCATGCGGCCCCTGGCTCGCTTCCCACAGGAAGGTGGCGCCGCGGGCTTCCAGTTTCCCGCGGACGGCTGACTTGTCGTCGCCGCCGAGCCGCACATCCCAGTGGATGCGGTTCTTGCCTGCCTTGGTGTGCTCGCTGGTCTGGAACAAAATTCTGGGCTGGTCCTGTGTGGCAGCAGCTGCCCCGGGGGTTATTGCGGCCCCGCCGGCCCAGACCAGGACGCCGTTGTGGACGAGGGTTTGATCCTCGGTGGCGAAACCTTTGGCCACCATTGAGCGGATGAAGTCCTCATCGGAGGGCTCCGCCTGCCACCCCATGGTCTCCGCCCACCAATCGGCAAGAACGTGCGGATTGAGGCAGTCAACGACGATTTGCAGTGAAAGTGAATAGGCCATGGGAGAAGTCTGCCGCCACCGGCGCCGGGCGTCCAGTGCCGGTGGCGACTCGACTGTTAAGCCAGGACGCGCAGCTTGGAAGTGCTGCGGCCAAACAGGAGGTGATCCAGCGACAGCCTGCCGGGGCCGGCAAGTGCCACCGCGAGGGATGACGCACCCAGCAGCAGGACGAGTTCAAATCCGCCGGCCTCCACAAAAATGCCCGCCGGTGCGTGGACCAGGATGATGGCGCCGAGCATGTTCAGGGTCAGCAGCGCGGCGAAAGGACGGGTGGCCAGGCCGAGAATCAAGGCGATGCCGCCCACCAGTTCCAGGGTGGCAATGATGGGGGCCACCACGTCGGCGGCGGGAACACCCATCTGGGTGAAGGCGCCTTGGGTGCCGGCGAGGGTGAATTCGTTGTACTTCTGCCAGCCGTGGGCGGCAAAGAGGAAGCCAACCACTATGCGAAGGACAGTGCGGGCAGCCGTGTTCAGGGCGAGGTTGTTCATGGGAATCTCAACGTTTCGTCGGGGGCATGGGCGGGTCTTCAGAAGAAGGACCAAGCATCAAATGATTGAAGCTTCAATCAAAGTCTTGCAGACCTTAAGTTGATGCGTCAACTATGGATGGGTGTGGGCCTCACCTCGCAGGGTCGCCAGCCCACGCCAGGGGCCGGAAAGTGTTTTTCCATGAGGCGGAACGCGTTGCAGTCTTCCGGCCGGTAAGAGGTGCTGCGGACGGTGGGTGGAGCCCTGATAATTTCACAAACTGCGTTGCCTTTCGCCGCGGTAGTACGTCATGTCGGTGAAGTCCAAAGCCCCAACCACGCGCCAGCGGGTAGGGTTAAAGGTGTCAGAAACCTGCTCAGGACGTTTAGTTTCGCTGACGGCTCCTGTGATTCTGACGGGCGGAATTAATTCGCAGCCTGTCGCGATGAAGTAATGAGTCGGAAGTGTAGGTGGAGGTCATGGACGAGCTTGTCTTCGCTCGCGAATCCTCGTGGTTCCCCAGCGTGATTCGGCAGGATGGTGAGCTGCGGATCCACTTGATTGGTGGAGCCGATGCCTTGCATGACCCGAGGACATTCACCTTCCCGATCGAAGCAGCGCATCTGACCGTGATCCGCACGAGTCTGGCGCGGCATCTGTTGCTATACTGTGCACTTACTCCGCTGGCAAATGCGGCCGGGATTGGAGGACCGCTGGATGAAAGAGCGGCCATAGCGCTCCTGGACCCAATACTGCTTTCAACCGATGACGAAGTTGATCAATTCTTCTGGAAAAACCGGTGGGACAAACGCCTGCTCGTTGCCCACGGGGCCAACATCCACCTCCTCAAGCGCGTCCAGCTTGTTGCTGCATTGCGTCATGCGACGCCGCACTCGGACTGGTCCAGAGTGCACAAATACTTGGGACGATAAAGTTCTTCCATGGACTTGATTGAATCTGTAACCCTGCGCGGAAAATACGTCACCCTCGAGCCGCTGCACCTCGACCACCACGACGGCTTGGTGGCGGCCGCGTCCGACGGCGAGCTGTGGAACCTTTGGTACACCACAGTTCCCCGCCCGGAGGGCATGCGTGGTGACATTGAACGCCGCCTGGCTGCGCAGGATGCCGGCTCCGAACTGTCGTTCACCACAAGGCTCAACGATCCCTTGACTGGCGAAGCAGGCCGCATTATTGGGCTGACCAGTTACTACGCCATTGACCTGGCCGTGCCCCGGCTGGCCATTGGGGCGACATGGAACGCCGCCAGTGCCCAGGGCTCGGGAACCAACCCGGACAGCAAGAGACTGCTCCTGGCGCACGCCTTTGAGACGCTGGGCTGTGAGGTGGTGGAGTTCCACACGCATTGGATGAACACCCAGTCACGCGAAGCCATTGCCCGGCTGGGCGCCAAACAAGACGGCATTTTGCGGGCGCACCGCCGCCTCGCCAATGGCACGCTGCGCGACACCGTCGTGTTTTCCATCCTGGCAGTGGAATGGCCCCAGGTGCGCAGCGGTTTGGACTACCGCCTGGCCAAAAAACGGCCGGCCCAATAACAGTGACCGGTCCGCACTGGGAAGGCGCCGTCAACGCCAGGCTGCTCGCCGGCGACATTTACCGCATGGGTCGCAGCGAGTGGCTCACCGAGCATGGCTGGGACCAGGCATACAACGACGGCGTTCGCACAGTCATTGACTTGAGGAACCTCGCGGAGCGCAAGCGCAGGCCCAGCGACCCGGTGGTGAGCGAAGGTGCGTTGGCACGGTTCTCCGTCGTGCATGCACCCACGGAAGACCCTGAGGACCCACGCTATGAAGAACTTTTCCACCCCTATATGAATCACCCACGGCTGTATTCGGACATGATTGCGTTGTTTCCGGATCGGGTGGCCGGCGTTTTCAGGGAGTTGGCGGCGGCGCAGGGCAAGGTGGTGATTCATTGCTCGGCCGGGCGGGACCGGACCGGGTTGGTTGCGACATTGCTGCTGGCGTTGCTTGGGCAGGCCGGGCGGGCTGCGGCAGAGGATGAGCTGGCGGCGCGCGGCATCAACGAGTGGCATTTGGTTTCGCCGGTGAAACATCCCCATGAACGGCATCTGCCAGTGGGGGAGATGGCCGAGGTTGTCCAGGGCCGGGGCCGGGCCGTGGCGGAATTTGTGGGCGGCATGGACGTGCGCGCGTTCCTGCTGGCCAACGGCGTGCGTGCCGAGGAGATCGACGCCGTAATTGCCCGGAGCCGCTGAGGCGGAGCCCTAGTTGCTAATTGCACTCCCAAGTAAACAGATGGACGTGCATATTGATTGAGTTATGTGGTCACTGAGGGGTATCGAAGCAGTGCTTCCACTACCTTCATGGTAGAAAGCATGTATATATGCTTTTGAGGGGAGCTGCCGTGACCACGGATCATCACGCCAAGTATTGGGCCCATGTCCTATTGGCCCAAGACGGCACGACGGCGGATATCACCTCAGCGGTGGCTCAAGCCAAGGTGGACTTGAACCCGCACCAAGTTGAAGCTGCTGCCTTCGCGCTGCAATCGCCTCTGAGCCAGGGCGTCGTGCTGGCTGACGAGGTGGGGCTTGGAAAAACCATCGAAGCCGGCCTGGTCTTGCTCCAGCTTTGGTCCCGACGGAAACGCCGGCAGCTGATTATTGCCCCGGCCACGTTGCGTCGACAATGGGCGAGTGAGCTCACCGAAAAGTTTGGACTCCCAGCCAAAGTGCTGGACAAAGTAGGCTATGCGTTTGGCGGCAACCCCTTTGACGATCCCAAAAATGTACTGATTTGCTCCTACCACTTTGCTGCAGCCCACCGTGCTGATGTTCGCGCTGTGAGCTGGGATCGCGTGGTCTTTGATGAAGCGCATCAGCTACGGAACGTGTGGAAGAAGGGTAACCAGCGAGCCAAACAGCTTGCAGAGGCAACCCAAGATGCGCCGACTCTGCTTCTTACAGCAACGCCGCTGCAGAACTCATTGATGGAACTCTACGGGCTGGTATCTGTCATCGACCCACACCTCTTCGGCGATGACAAGTCATTCCGGGCCAAATACGCCGGTGCCGGAATTCAACCGTCAGCCATGCTGGAGCTCAAGGAGCGCCTGGCGCCGGTGGTCAAGCGCACACTGCGCCGGCAGGTCCGCGAGTACGTAAAATTCACCTCCCGCGTGCCCATCACGCAGGACTTCACTCCTACCCCGGATGAAGAAGCACTGTATGAACTCGTCAGCGAATATTTGATTCGCGAGAATTCCTACGCCTTGCCTTCCGCTCAGCGGGCCCTGATGAGTTTGATACTCCGCAAGATTCTCGCCTCGTCCCCGTTTGCCATTGGAACGACTCTTGGCCGTATGGCCGATCGGCTGGAATCGAGCGTCTCCGTTGACGGGAGTGCGCCCGCGCTCGCGGGCGAACTGGAGATTGATGAAGATTACGACGGCGGGCTGGAATCTGCCGGGACCGAAGCCAGTGTGATGAACGGGCTTGGTACTGGGGTCGGGAGGCGGGGCACAGTTTGGCAGGACCCTGATCATTTGAGTGAGATCGAGGGGCGCCGGGAGGAGGCCGCTGAACTGCGTGAGTTCTCGGAACTTGCGTTGGGAATTCGTAACGACGCGAAATCTGCAGCGCTTCTCAAGGCATTGCCGCTGGCTTTCGAGAAGTCAGCCGCGCGAGGTGCACCAAGGAAGGCTGTCATCTTCACAGAGTCTCGCCGGACGCAGGCACACCTGGTGGAGCTGTTGGAAAGCAGCGGCTACGCGGGGCAAGTGCTGACCATCAACGGAGTCAACACCGAGCCGCTACCGAAGGCGTTGTATTCACAGTGGCGCGATAAGCGCATGGAGATGGGCCTCTCCGGAGGAAGTAGGGCCTCTGACACTAAATCGGCAATCGTTGAGGCTTTCCGCAACGACTATTCCATATTGGTGGCCACCGAGGCTGCCGCCGAGGGTCTCAACTTGCAGTTCTGCTCGCTTGTAGTGAATTTCGACCTCCCATGGAACCCCCAGAGGATCGAGCAACGGATTGGCCGCTGCCACAGGTATGGCCAGAAACACGACGTCGTCGTGGTCAACTTCCTGAACACTTCCAACGAGGCAGATCAGCGCGTCTATGAATTGCTTGATGAGAAATTTCAGTTGTTCAGTGGGGTCTTTGGCGCCAGTGATGAAGTTCTTGGTGCCCTCGCCTCTGGTTTCGATTTTGAGAAGCGCATCGCAGACGTTTATCAACAATGTCGAACGACAACGCAGATCGAAGCAGCGTTCGTCCAGTTGCGGAAGGACCTTGAAACCGAGATCGAGGCAAAGATGGACTCGACCCGAACCGCTCTGCTCGACGGTTTTGATGACGAAGTCCTGGAGCGGCTCAAGGTGGAGTTCGACGGGCGAAAGGGAACTCTCGGTGCAATCCAATCTGCGTTGTGGAAGCTGACCCAGCATGAATTCTCTGGAACTACTGGCGTGGAGTTCAGCACCAAGGAATTCCTCTTTGAAGTGGCAGAACCGATTCTGGTCGGTGCTGCCAAAATTGCCGGGCATAGCAGGCACGCCCTCGAGTGGGGCTTGGCTCAAGACCGCTCGGCAGAGTTCTATCACCATGGCACAGCGCTAGCCACGGCCCTGATTGGTTCCGCATCCAAGAGAGAGCTTGTCCCTGCTTGCATCCGTTTCGACTACTCGTCCAGCCCTGTCACGGTGGGTGCGCTGGAGGGACTGAAGGGGAAAACGGGTTCGCTGGCCATTCGTCGAGCCTCATTTGACTCCGCCGATAGCGTCGTCGAGTTGCTGCTTGCCGGGACCACCGACGACGGCGGCATACTGGAACCCGAGCAAGTGCACCGGTTATTTGGGTTGGCTCAGGCACACGCGACTGCTGCTGAAATGGTTTCCAACAGGGAGCTTGCTGACGCGATCGAGACTGAAACGCGGAAATTTGATGCGGATCAGAGGGAACGGCTGGAGGAGCTGTTCATTCAGGAGTCCGAGAAGTTGGACCGGTGGGCTGAGGACCTCAAATCCGGGCTGGAGCTTGAAATCAAGGATCTTGATAAACAGCTCAAGGATGTATCCAAAGCGGTGCGCCAGATGGCAGGCATGGGTCTGGCAGACAGGCTCGCTGCCGAACGAGGCAAACAGCTCTTGGAGCGCAAACGGAAGGCGAAGCGGCGGGCGCTGGAAGATGAGGAGGACGCCATTGATGCACGGCGAGATGACCTGCTCTCAGGCGTCGAAGTCAAATTAGGCGCTGAACTTAGCGTTGAGGATGTTCTAACGGTTCGGTGGGAACTGGTTTAGCTTTTCAGCTTCCATGGTTCCGTGGTTCGCGACAACGATTTCGATGAGACTTGCCGGGTCAAGCTGTAATGCATCGGCAACGTCGATAATCATGGCTACAGAAGGATTGGATACGCGTTTCGTGGCGTAGTCGGCTGAACCGCGCTCCAAAGTCCGGTAGTAACCCAAGGAGACGCCAGCAAAGTCGGCGATGGCCTGCTGTGTCTTGCCGATTTTGTCCCTCTGGACAGACAAAAGGGCGCCCAAAGCGCGGGCCGCATCAGGGTGGAGGGTTCTTCTTTGCGTCATCCATTTGACTCAAGCGCCAACTCATGACGTTAATGACATGTATATATGTCATCATGGGTGACTTGTGTCGCCTTACAGCTATTTCGGGGGTTTTAACGTGTCCGATCAGGATCTTGCCATCAACCAACTTGCAGCAGATGGGGTTCGCGATCGGGGCGATGAGCTTGCCCAACTGTTCCCCGAGGCCATGACCGATGGCAAGGTCGATGTCGAGAAATTGAAAATCCTGCTTGGAGAAAAAGTAGAAGAGTCCCAGGAGCGTTACGGACTTACCTGGCCGGGCAAGCGCGACGCCGTCCGTCTGGCGCAGAAGCAGTCGACGGCCACTCTCGAGCCAATGCCTGATGATTCTGTTGATTGGGACACGACCAAGAACCTCATTATCGAGGGCGACAACCTCGAAGTGCTCAAGCTCCTTCAAAAGAGCTATTACGGCCGAGTCAAGCTGATCTACATCGATCCGCCATACAACACCGGCAAGGACTTTGTTTACCCCGATGACTTTGCCGAGCCCACGGAAAGTTATCTCTATCGTTCAGGACAGATTGATGGCGACGGATTTAGAACGTCAAGTAATAAGGACTCTTCGGGGAGGTTCCATTCAGATTGGTTAAGCATGGTCTATCCACGGCTAGTTGCCTCTCGGAATCTCTTGAATGAGGACGGTGTTATCCTAATTTCCATCGACGACGCGGAACTATCCAGACTGATCCTCGTTGTTGAGGAAGTCTTTGGTGAAGAGAACTTTGTAGCTACGCTCATCCATCAGCGGGCCAAAGGGGGAGGGAATGCTAAGAATATAGTTCGAGGGCATGATTATGTGATCGCTGTTGCCAAAGACCAAGCTAAAATGGCTCCGTTGCGGCGTGACAAGGTGGTGCAAGGGCGTATCGAAAATATTGACGGGGTCGACTATCTCATCGATGATGACGTATTACGCAAAGTATTTGGTAAATACGATGCGGGTGTTGAGCGCCGTTGCATGTACGAAGAAGTAATACAGTACAAAGGTCTGGCCAAGAAAAATGAGATTGATGCGGCAATCGAGGCTGGGACCATGTTTTTGATCCCTTGGGGGATGGGGATGCATGCGATTGCGAAAAGAATTCCAGTCGCAGCTGCAACATCGAAACTCTACTCGATCATCAAAGTTCTCTCTGAGGAAGGGAAGAAGGACCTGATCGAGTTAGGACTGCCAGATACTTTTGACTATCCGAAGCCCGTAGACTTTGTAAAACAATTGGTTAGGGCCACAACACAGTCCAAGACGAGGGATCTCGTCCTGGATTTCTTTGCGGGCTCTGGGACAACTGGGCATGCTGTCATGCAACAGAATGCTGAAGACGGTGGCAATCGACGCTTTATTCTGGTTCAGCTGCCTGAAGCTACCGACAACCCTGAATTCCCCAAGATCTCGGACATCACCCGTGAGCGCATACGGAGAGCTGGCAAAAAGATCAAGGAAGAAGCTGGTCTCACCGGTGGCTATATGGATATTGGCTTCCGTTCATTCAAGCTGAGCGAATCGAACTTCAAGAACTGGGACGCCGACGCGGAAACGCTGGTGGCGAAGGACCTCGAAACGTTCGTGAATAACATCAATACGAACGCCAATGATGAGGGAATCGTCCACGAGATCCTGCTCAAAGCCGGCATCCGTCTGGACACCGATCTCACCACCATCAAGGTCGATGGCCAAGATGTCACATTGGCAGTCGAAGGACTCATCGCAGTTAGCGCTAATCGTTCCATTACGCAGGATTTCATCAATGGGCTTTTGGCGTTGGAACCCCAAGTTCAGCAGGTCTATCTGTTGGATTCGGGCTTCGGCGACAACGACTCTCTCAAGGTGAATGCTCGACACCAATTTGCCGCTCGCCGTTCGGAAAGCGATCCGGACAAAGACGACGCGCTGCGAACGGTTTAGGCACACCATGAAACTTAAGTTTGACGCAACTCAGAGTTATCAGCTGGCGGCGATTGACGCCGTTGTAGATCTCTTTGAAGGCCAGCCACTGGCGCAGAGCACATTTGAGAGTTCCTACGTCGAAGAAGGTGTGCTTTTCACCGAGTCTGGCGTTGGAAACAACATGGTCATTTCCGACGAACAAGTAATGATCAATCTCCAAGATGTGCAGCACCGGGACAACAACCATGTTCCTGCCGCTGCTCGTGACCAAAAGCTGGTGCTCAGCCGCTCGAGCGACAAATCGCTCGCGTGGGGCAACTTCAGCGTGGAGATGGAAACAGGCACGGGTAAGACTTACGTCTACCTGCGAACAATTCATAAGTTGCGGCAGAAGTACGGTTGGCGGAAGTTCATCATCGTGGTGCCGTCCGTGGCGATCCGCGAGGGGGTGCTGCAGAGCATCAAGGGGATGAAGGAGCACTTCGGAGAGGTCTTCGAGAACCAGTCGTTGGACGCCTGGGTTTACCAGTCCAAGAACATCAACAAAGTGCGCAGCTTCAACCGCGACAACGACCTGAAGGTCATGGTCATGACCTTGGATTCTTTCAAACGGGCTGGCAACGTACTCTACAAGGACATCGAGGGGCTGGGGCAGGGCATTGACCTGATTGCGCAGACTCGGCCCATCGTCATCATGGATGAGCCACAGAAGATGGAAAGCATGAAGAGCAAAGCGGCCATCGCCCAGCTCCAGCCTCTGTTTACCCTGCGCTATTCGGCAACGCACAAGGACCGCTACAACCAGGTCCACAAGCTGGATCCAGTGCGTGCGTACGACCTAGGCCTGGTGAAACAGATCCAGGTGAGATCCGTGCTCCAGGACCATGATTTTAATGCCACCAACATCTTGGTGAAGAACATCGTGGCGTTGAAGAGCTCGGTTCAAGCCTCGCTTGTCATTGATCTTCAGGGGCCCAAGGGCATTGTGCAAAAAACCGTTGTAGTCTCACAACAGGGGCAGGATCTCCTTGAGATGTCCGGTGGTTTGAGCCAATACCGAGGCTGGGTTGTCGAGGACATCAACGCCACTGAGGAATCGGTGTCATTCGCCAACGACCGCGTGTTGTACAAAGGCGACCAGCAGAGCACTGACCGGGATGCCATGATGAAAGCACAAATCTACGCAACGATCGAAAAGCACCTCCAGCATGAGAGATACCTGAAAAATCACCTCACCATGCCGGGCGAGCGGGTCAAGGTGCTCTCTGTCATCTTTATCGACAAGGTGGCCAACTATGTGGGCTCCATTGAGGAGCAGCCCAAGATTCGGTGTTGGTTTGAGCAAAGTTATGCGCAGCTGAAGGATGAGCAGCGTTTCGCCGGCCTTGACCTCCCTGATGTGGATGAAGTGCACAGCGGCTACTTTGCCAAGAGCAAGACCGGAGCCGCCAAGGATACGAGCGGCGTAACCGCCGATGACCAGGTCATCTATGACGAGATCATGCGGGACAAGACCAAGCTGCTCAACCTAAGTAATCGCCGTCGTTTCATTTTCAGCCACTCGGCGCTGCGTGAAGGATGGGACAATCCCAACGTCTTCCAAATCTGCACCCTCAATGAATCCAAGTCCGAGGACCGCAAGCGCCAGGAAATTGGCCGCGGTCTCCGACTGCCAGTCAACGAGTCCGGTATTCGCTGCCTGGATCCGCAGGTCAGCAAGCTCACGGTCATCGCCAACGAACACTACGAGGACTTTGCCAAGTCCCTGCAGAGCGAAATTGAGGAGGACACGGGTGCCAAGTTCGACGGCGGCCGCGTCGTAAACGAGCGCGAGCAGGTCGAAGTCAAGGTGCGCATCAATTTGAAGAAGGACCCGGACTTCCTGAAATTGTGGCAGAGCATCCGCCCCAGGACCCGTTATCAGGTGACCGTTGACAGCGAGAAGCTGGTGGCCGACGTCGTGAGCAGGCTGCAAGGCCAACTGGCAGTCAATGCCCCCAAGATCCGCTATGTGGATGCCTCGGTCGCAATCACTGCAGGAACGAAGCAGAAACGCGGTGGTGTCGAAGCGACGCAGTCTTCTTTGTCCAAGGTCTACTCAGCAGAAGCTCACAAGCAACGCATCCCGGATGTCATTGCCTACCTTCAGCGAGAGACGGGATTGACCCGTGCCACCGTGGCAAAGATTATGGTTGAGTCGGGACGACTGGGACAGCTGAAGGTCAATCCGCAGGGCGTGCTGGACCTCATCGCCAGAACGGTCAATGAGTCCAAGGCCCGGCTCATGGTGGAAGGCATTCAGTACCACCCAATTGACGAAGATGAGCTGAACTTCGCGTGGGAACAGGGCATCATTTCTGACGGTGAAGGCTTTGTTGACAGCAAGTATTTGGAGGAAGTTGAGTTCTCCGTCTACACCCACGTCCGCTACGACTCAGGCGTTGAGCAAGCCTTCGCCAAGGCGCTGGATGACATGTACGACGATGTTCTGACGTACTTGAAGCTTCCTGCCCGATTCAAGGTGCCCACTCCTTTGGGTACCTACAACCCGGACTGGGCAATTCTGCGCAAGCAGGTCATCGACGGTAAAGAAGTGGCGCTGTCACTGGTTGCTGAGACAAAGTCCACCAGGAACATCGACGAGCTGCATCCGGATGAAAAGGCGAAGATCCTGTGCGGGCGGGCCCACTTCAAAGCCATTGACGTGGACTACAAGGGGCCCGTGGTGACGGTGGAGGACCTGGACGCATAAGTCCATGAGCCTGCTCTGTTTCAGGGCAAGCTCATGGAATGTCAGACCCTCTTCGTAGTCTCAATGGTGTAGGTACAAATCACGAGCAAGGGGACGCGGGAATGACACCGAACGACGTTGTAGGCAGTGCCAGCACCATCTTGGGCAAGGGTTTGGATGCTCATATTGCCAAAGTTATGGCGCCCATTATTGGTGAACTGGAATGGCCGCTGGTTCTGAAAGAGCTTGATGCTGGTAAGGGCAAGATCGGCTACATCTACGCCTGCAATGATGTTGCCATGCAGCTTCGCGTGATCACGGAACGGCTGGGCGGAATCGGCCATCCCTTCGACGCTGGCGACTACAACCGCAC
Source organism: Specibacter sp. AOP5-B1-6 (assembly GCF_052376555.1). Lineage (NCBI taxonomy): Bacteria > Bacillati > Actinomycetota > Actinomycetes > Micrococcales > Micrococcaceae > Specibacter > Specibacter sp. AOP5-B1-6. Next base: position 133,718 of record NZ_JBQSVT010000006.1, on the reverse strand, counting down.
CATGAGTTCCTATGGTGGCATCCTGCGCATCTTCCGGAAGCGTTGGGCGCACAATGATGAATTCAGCCACTTTGAGGCAAGCCATCTTCTGGACACGGTCCGAATTGTAATGACCCACATTGGTGATGTTGTCCGGGCAGAGGAAGCGGCGTCACTTCACACTCGCCTCGTCGGTGAACTCTCCAGTGATTCGCGGACATTGGAAACCGCCGAAGAACCTGAGCTCTTGAAGGATCCTAACCGGGATGAATTCCCTACGAGGTTTGAAATTGCAACTACATGCCGCGGAATGTTGGACAGGTCCAAAGGGTTTGAAGATGCGCCCCGCGAACCCGGTCTCCAAGGCTTCCATTCCATGGGCCATGAAACCACATGGGAACCGTGGGAAGTCACCGTCATGGGCGTCCAGGATGATCTTGACAGGCACCGCACCAAGGCGGCACAGCAAAATGCCCGTGCCATCATTGAGGTAATTGTCGACACCGAGGCCCCCATTCATGCCGAGCGTCTGGCAAAGCTCGTGGGAAATGCCTTCGGTCTGAAGCGGGTGCAAAGGGATCGGGTAAAAAGTATCTTGCACCAGATGACCAAATCGGACGTGGTGGAGGACAACGACGGGGTCGTCTGGGCAAAGAGCGTTGATCCCCAGCGTTGGTTGCTGTACCGCAGTTGCGGGGAAGGTGTAAGAGCGTTCAACGACGTCAGCCCGGTGGAGTTGGCCAACGCCATTGTCGCAGTGCTAACGAACAAAGGCAGCATGGATCTAGATGCTCTGCGGTATGCGGTGATGAACGCATTTGGCCGGAAAAAAACCAGCAAAACTGTGACCGACCACTTCAAAAAGGGGTTGGCTCAAGCCGTGGAATTCGGTCGAATCATTGAGACTGGCGGCTCTGTGAGTCTTGCGCAGACCGTTGACCTCAGTGAAGAAATTGCTTTGGTGTAATCGTGCCCAAAGCATGGGGCGTTGGAGAGTATGAACCCCGCCATGGGCCTGCACCAATTTGCGTCCCCGCGCGGGAATGGTTGGAGATCGCTGTGCCGGATTTCCCGGCGGTGGACGAGCGCCGGGAACGGACATGGACCCGCACCGAGACGGCCAAGGTAGTTCTTCTCTACGACGCAGGCTGCTCCATCTACGACCTGGAAGAAGCTACCCGCATCGAGCTCCGCCACGTTGTCATCCGGCTGGTCCGCCTGATGTTTGGCGCCCAGGGCTGCCTCGACGACGAAAACACCGCACCCTTGTCGGGTGAAGCGTACTCACGAGAGGACCAGCAGCTCATGCGCGGCATGCTCCGCCAGGGAAGCTCCCTCGCTGTCATTGCGGAGGCACTGGGGCGGACCCAACTGGGTGTCGGCTGGAAGCGTTTGTCGCTGCAGATACCCACGCTTTCGGCGGAGCTGCGGGAAGAATATGCGGCAGACGCCCGCTAGCCCGGACAAGCCGTCCCGTCGGCGGCTCATGTGCTTCCGCACAGGGGCGGGCGGCAATATTTCATACAACAATGGGATGATGACGCAATGGGCATGAACAACCGCATGAACAACGAAACATCCGCAAAGCAACGGGCCGCCAAGAGCAGGCCCTTGCTGGGCAACAAGTTCAAAAATTGGCTCATGAACACCCCCGGCGTCGTGGAAACGGCAGTCCTGGGCACCGTTGCCAGCCGGGCAGCCGCCCAAGCCGCAACACTGCAGCAAACACATGCGGCACCGGGGCAGGCGGCCGCAGCGGCGCAGCAGAAGTTAGCCAGCCTGCGAGGGGCGGCCGCGGTCTGGAGCGACGCCGAACTGGAAAACTACCTGTCGTGCGCGGTCGTGCTGCTGGAGGAGGCGCTCGGGATGACCCTCTTCGACACCCAGTTGCTGGCGGCAGCCAACATGCTGCGCGGAACGGTCGTCGAAATGGACACCGGCGAAGGGAAAACCCTTGTCGGGGCCGTCGTGGCCGGAGCCCACGCGGCGCGCGGCCGACGGGTCCATGTGCTCACCGTCAACGACTACCTCGCCCAGCGCGATGCGCACTGGATGCACCCGTTCTACGAGCTTCTGGGCGTCAGCGCCGAAGCAGTGACCTCGGCAACGGACGCAGCAGACCGCAGGAGCGCCTACCTGGCGGATATCGTCTACGTCTCCGTCAACGAGCTTGGCTTCGACGTCTTGCGGGACCGGGGCTGCACCGAACCGGAAGAGGCAGTCCTGCAACCCTTTGATGCCTGCGTGGTGGATGAGATCGATTCGGTGCTGGTGGATGAAGCCACGGTTCCCCTGGTCCTGGCGGGGCGGGCTCGCAGCGAACTGCAAAGTGTTGACGTCGCAAGTTTCGTCAAGGAGCTCCGGCCTGCGGCCGATTACACGGTTGACGCCAACAAACGCAACGTCTCCCTGACGGATGCCGGCCTGGCCCGGGTTGAGGCGAGGTGGCCCGACGTCGAACTTTATTCGGCGGCAGGCACGCCGTTGTTTTCCTCCATCAACGTCGCCCTGCACGCACAGGTCCTGCTGCAGCGCGACGTCGACTACATCGTGCGCGACGGCAAGGCCGAAATTGTGTCCGATTCGCGCGGGCGCGTGGCCCACCTGCAGCGCTGGCCGGACGGCCTGCAGGCCGCCGTGGAAACCAAGGAAGGCCTGCACCACACCGAGCAGGGCGAGGTCCTGGACCAGCTGCTGGTGCGCGACCTCGTCAAGAGCTTCGGCAGCGTCACGGGCATGAGCGGCACCGCCGTGGCGGTGGCGGATTATTTGCGCACCCATTACGAGCTTGACGCGGGCCGCATTCCGCCGCACAAGCAGTGCATCCGCCAGGACCGGGCGGAGCAGGTCCATTCGACAGGGGCGCAGCGCGACGCCGCTGTCATCGCCGCTGCGATCACGGCCCACGCCACGGGCCAGCCCGTCTTGATCGGCACCCATGACGTGGCCGCGTCGGAGCGTTTCACCGCCCTGCTGGCCGACGCAGGCATTGACTGCCAGGTCCTCAACGCCCGCAACGACAGTGTCGAGGCGGACATCATTGCGCAGGCCGGGCGCCGGGGAGCTGTCACTGTGTCGACCCAGATGGCCGGCCGGGGCACCGACATTCTGCTCGGCGGCAGCCCCGCCAACGCGGAAGCGCATGGCGACGTGGCCGCACTGGGCGGGCTGCTCGTCATCATCGTTGGCCGCTACTATTCGCCGCGGCTTGACGCGCAGCTGCGCGGCCGGGCCGGGCGGCAGGGCGACCCCGGCGCCAGCATCATCTACTCCAGCATGGAAGATCCGGCCGCCAATGGACAGGAAGCCCATGGCCTGGAGCTCAGCGATTCCGTGGACCAAGACACGGACGACGCCGGACTCGTCACCCGGGCGGGCGTGTCCAGACTTCTTGACCGCGCCCAGCGCCTGGCCGAACAGGAACGGTTCACCACCCAACAAAACTCCTGGAAGTACAACGAATTGATCGCCTACCAGCGCAAGGTGGTGCTGGCGGAGCGCGACAGGGTCCTCCACGACAGGGCGGCAGCGCTGGAGATCCTGGACAGCACGGACAGCACGGACATCGCGGGATCCGGCCGGCTGGAAGAGCTGCGCAGCATTCTGGGCGGCGTGGAGCTGGCCCGGGCGTGCCGGGCCGTGCTGCTCTTTGAACTCGACGCCCTGTGGAGCGACCACCTGGCCCTGCTCTCCGAGCAGCGTGCCGCCATCCACCTGCGGGCACTGGGACGGCAGAATCCGCTGGATGAGTTCCGGCGCGAGACCATCCGAGCCTTCGAAGGCTTTCTCGACGACGCCCATGCCGCGGCGTTGGAGACCGTGGAGGCGCTTGAAATTGCGGACGGCCGCGTGGATCTGGCAGCTGCCGGCATCCGGCGCGGCTCCACCACATGGACGTATGTTGTTGATGAAAACCCCTTCGGCAACCAATCGGATGCGATCGTGAAGTGGTTGTTGAAAAAGCTCGGCAAATAGCTGGCCGCCCCGGCAAAATGGGCGAATACTGGTGATCAACCGGCCCACAATTTGCAGGAGGCGGCAGCCATGGCCAAGCTCATCTACGCAGCGATCACCTCACTGGACGGCTACATTGAGGACCGGGAGGGCAAGTTTGACTGGGCCATGCCGGACGAAGAGGTCCACAGCTGCATCAACAACCTTGAACGCAGAATCGGCACCTACCTGTACGGACGCCGCATGTACCAGACCATGCAGGTGTGGGAGGAATTCTACGGCCAGCCCGACCACACCCATGTGGTGCGTGACTACGCCAACCTCTGGCACATGGCTGACAAGGTGGTGTTTTCCCGCACCCTGGACCACGCCACCACTGCCAGGACCCGGCTGGAGCGGGTCTTTGACCCGGAAGCTGTCCGGCAAATGAAGAACGGGGCGGACGAAAATCTGGCGGTGGGCGGGGCCGAACTGGCCGGGGAGGCGCTGCGTGCCGGGCTGGTGGATGAAATCCACCTCTTTGTCACGCCGGTGATTGTCGGCGGCGGGAAGGCGGCACTTCCCGAGACCACGCAAACCCGGCTGGAACTGCTGGGCCAGCGGCGCTTTGACAACGGCGTCGTCCAACTTCACTACCTGGTGCAGAACGGCTGAAAAGCAACCGGAACCGGCCGTCACAAACGCCTGAACGGCAGGCCTTTCTGGAAGCATGGACACGGGGAAAAGCACCCGCCGCACCGCGGACCACACACCAGAAAGCAGCCATGACCCAACCACGCCCGGCCGGCGCCCTTCTCACGGATCTGCGCCCGCCCCGCCAGGCCGCGGCTGCCCACACCCTGTGGTTCGACGCGCCCGCGCAGGAATTTACGCAGGCCCTGCCGCTGGGCAACGGCAAGCTCGGTGCCATGTGCTACGGGGGAACCCGGCAGTCGCGGATCCAACTCAATGACGCCACGGCTTGGTCCGGTTCACCCGGAAGTGAGGCGGCCAACGGGGCCGGCCGTGGCGACGGCCCGGCTCTGGTTGTCCGCGCGCGGGAGGCCCTGGCCGCCGGGAAGCACGCTGCCGCCGAGGCCGAACTGGCCAAGCTAGCCACGGGCCACACGCAAAGCTACCTGCCCTTCGCCGAACTGGTGCTGGACTTCGGTGACCAGGCGCATCCCGAACCGCCGCCGCACTACCGCCGCAGCCTGGACTTGCGCAGCGCCGTGCACGAACACAGCTACACCATTGCCGGCCGGACCATCACCGGGCAGACCTACATCTCGGCCGCACACCAGGTGCTGGTGCTGGAACTTCAGGTGGCGGGCGGCCGCCTGCCGAAGGTGACCGCCTCGCTGGTGAGCCCCCTGCGGGTGGCGGAAACAACTGTGGGACCGGGCACGCTGGGCCTGGACCTGCAGCTGCCCACTGATGTCGCGCCGTCGCACGCCACCCCTCCCACCGGAGTGCAATACAACCAGCCCGGCCGGGAATCGCTCCGCGGTGCCGTCGTGGCACACTGGCAGCATGACGGCGCTGAGCTGGATGGCACCGAGCTGGAAGGCACCGGGCTGGATGGCACCGAGCCGCACGACGGCGGGAGGCTGGCTGCCGCCGGCATCTCCCGACTGCGCCTCGTGGTCTCCACCGGAACGAATTTTGCCGGGCCGGGACAGGCGCCGGACCCCGACCACGCCGCGGCCAGGGCGCGTGCCACCGCATGCGTGCGGGCGGCCTCGGCACTTTCCACGGAAGATCTTTTGGACGCCCACATTGCCGGCCACCGGGAACTCTACGGCCGCGCGGAGCTGGACCTCGGTGAACCAGCGGGGGACCAGTCCCGGCCGCTGGACCGGCGCCTGCGCGAGAACCCTGCCGACCCCGCGCTCGCCGCCCTGCTCTTCAACTACGGCCGCTACCTGCTGATCAGCTGTTCCCGCCCGGGCACCCTGCCCGGCAATCTGCAGGGCATCTGGAATGAAGAAATGCAGCCGCCGTGGAGCTCCAACTACACCATCAACATCAACACCCAAATGAACTATTGGGCAGCCGAAGGCGCAAACCTCGCCGAATGCCACGAACCGCTCTTTGACCTCCTCGACGCCCTGTCCGCAGCCGGACGCCACACGGCACGCACCGTGTACGGGCTCGACGGCTGGGTGGCCCACCACAACACCGACGCCTGGGCCTTCACCTCGCCGGTGGCCGGCGACGCCGCATGGTCGTTTTGGCCCATGGGCGGGGCCTGGCTGGCCACCCACCTCTGGGAACATGTGCGCCACGGCGGCGGCAGCGATTTCGCGGCCGAACGGGCCTGGCCGGTCATCAAGGGGGCCAGCGAATTCTGCCTCGGCTGGCTGGTCCCACAGCCCGACGGCACGCTGGGCACCTCCCCGTCGACCTCACCGGAAAACCACTTCCGCACCGCCGCCGGTGTCATTGCGGCCGCAAGCCACAGTTCGACGGCGGACATCGCCATCATCGGCAGGCTCTTCCGGGCGGCACTTGAGCTGGCGCCCGAGGCGGACCCCCTCGTGGTGCGGCTGCGGGATGCCCTGCGGAGGCTGCCGGAGATTCCCGTGGCGCCGGACGGCACCATCCAGGAGTGGTCCGAGCCCTTCGAGCAGCCGGAGCCACTCCACCGGCACGTCTCGCAGCTGTACTTTGCCTACCCCGGCGAGACTGATCTTGACCCGGCCCTGGCTGGCGCCGTGGCACGATCGCTCGATGCCCGCGGCGACGATTCCACCGGCTGGTCGCTGGCCTGGAAACTGGCGCTGCGGGCCAGGCTCAGGGACACCGATGCGGTGGAACGCCTGCTGGCGTTGGTGTTCAGGACCGCCGGCGGGCAGCACGGCCCCCACGCCGGGGGCCTGTACCCGAACATGTTTGCCGCCCACCCACCGTTTCAGATCGACGGCAACTTTGGCTTTGTGGCGGGCGTGCTGGAATGCCTGGTGCAAAGCCATGCCGGCCGGATCGAGCTGCTGCCTGCCGTGCCAACGGTATGGCCGGAAGGGGCCGCCCGGGGTCTGGTGGTGCGCCCCGGGCTTGAACTGGATCTGGCCTGGGCCACGGACGCCGGCACGCCGGTGCTTGTCTCGGCCCGCCTGCGGGCCCGTGCGGCGCACACCGCCGGTGAGGTGGGCGTCGGCTGGGGCGCGCGAACCGCCGTCGTGCGGGTCAGTGAAACGGTGTGGACGGAGCTGGGCCCGGCAGACTTTTCCTAAGTTGACGAGCTGCGGGGTTGGAGGTCAGCTGATCCCCAACCCCGCAGTGCTGTTAGCCGCGTCCTGGCGTTACCGTTCGACGGCGGTGACCTGGCTGCCGCTGTTGTTGCCGTGCACGTTCGTCACGGTCACGTCGAAGACGGCGCTCCCGCCGCCCTGCGTCGGGATGGCAACGACCGACTGCTGGCCCTCAACGGGGGCGAAGGCGGTGAACTCGACCTCCCGGGGCCAGTCGTATTCGGGCCTGTCGGTGACCGTTCCGAGGGGGAGCACGGCGCCCGGCCGGACATAGGTGGCAGACTCGAACACCGAGAAATTCTTGTTCTGCCAACCCGGTCCGGTGATCTGCTCGCCCGTTTCAAGATGCGTCCAGGTGCCCTCGGGCAGGTAGAACTGCACGGAGCCGCTGGCATCCATGACGGGGGCCACCAACAGGTCCGAGCCCAGCATGTACTGCCGGTCCAGGCCCGCGCAGCCCGGGTCCTGCGGGAACTCCAGGAACATCGGGCGCATCATGGGCGTCCCGGCGGCGTAGGCCTCCTCCGCACTGGCCAACAGGTACGGCATCAGGCGCATCTTGAGTTCGGTGAAGTGCCTGAGGACGTCGCTGGATTCTTCATCCACCAGCCACGGCACCCGGTAGGAGTTGGAACCGTGCAGGCGCGAATGCGAGGACAAGAGGCCAAAAGCGATCCAGCGCTTGAAGACGTCGGCGTCGGGGGTCCCCTCAAAACCGCCGATGTCGTGGCTCCAGAAACCAAAGCCGGAGGATGCCAGGGACAAGCCGCCGCGCAGCGACTCGGACATGGCAGCGAATGATGATTCGCAGTCCCCGCCCCAGTGGACGGGCAGTTTCTGCCCGCCGGCGGTGGCCGAGCGGGCGAACAGCACGGCCTCGCCCTGGCCCAGTTCCTTGGTCAGCAGGTCAAAGACGACCTGGTTGTAGAGCTGCGCGTAGTAGTTGTGCATGCGTTGCGGGCTGGAGCCGTCGTGCCAGCGGACGTTGGTGGGAATCCGCTCGCCAAAGTCCGTCTTGAAGGAGTCCACGCCCTGGCCCAGCAGGGTCCGCAGCTTGTCCTGGTACCAGCGGGCTGCCTCCGGGTTGGTGAAGTCAACCAATGCCATGCCGGCCTGCCACATGTCCCACTGCCAGAGGGATCCGTCCTCCTTTTTGACCAGGTAGCCCAGTTCCATGCCTTCCTTGAACAAATGGGAGCGCTGGGCGATGTAGGGGTTGATCCAGACGCAGACCTTCAGCCCGCGGTCGTGCAGCCGGCTCAGCATCCCCTCGGGATCGGGGAAGGTGGCCGGGTCCCAAATGAAGTCCGACCAGTGGAAGGCGCGCATCCAATGACAGTCAAAGTGGAACACCGACAGCGGCAGACTGCGTTGTTCCATGCCGTCGATGAACGACATGACGGTTTCTTCGTTGTAGTTGGTGGTGAACGAGGTGGACAGCCACAGCCCGTAGGACCAGGCGGGGATCCGGGACGGGCGCCCGGTCAGTTCTGTGTAGCGGGCCAGAATGTCTTTCGGGGTGTCCCCGTGAATGACAAAATACTGCAGCTTCTGGCCCTCAACACTGAACTGGGTGCGTGAAACAACCTCCGAGCCCACCTCGAAGGAGACCTGCTCCGGATGGTTGACGAAGATCCCGTAGCCGCTGTTCGTCAGATAAAACGGGACATTTTTGTAGGCGAGCTCGCTGGAGGTGCCGCCATCCTCGTTCCAGATGTCAACAGATTGGCCGTTCTTGACGAAGGCACCAAAGCGCTCACCCAAGCCGTACACATTGGTCCCCACTCCGAGGGTGAGCTGTTCGTGCATGTAGTTCTTGCCGGCAGCGTCGGTGATGGCGCCGATGCTGCGCGGCACCGAGCTGGTGAGCACGTGGCCGCCGGCCATGAAGTCAACGCCCCAGGCGCCGTCGGTCTTGATTCGTGCGCTCAACGCGCCGGAGGCATAGACAGCCTGTCCGTCACCGATGGAGATGTTGACGTCCGGGTTGGCATCCGCGACCTCAAAGTGCGGTCCCGGATCCAGGGCCCCCTGAAAATGTTCAATCGTCACGGAGATGACATCCGGCAACGGGGATTCGAAGGTGATGGTCAGCTGCGGGCAGTTCAAGGCGTCGCCGCGGGACTTGATCGGCTGGGTGGGGGCGAAGACCGAGAGTTTGCTGCCCTCGGCGACGACGTCGGAAACGTCGCGGGGGTTCAGTGCCGTGATCCCCGGGCGGTGCAGCCAGTATCCGTCGGTGAATTTCATGAATGGACTCGATTTCTCTTGTGTGAAAGTACGGTGGCCCCGTGCGGGGCAAGGGTGACGGTGCTGGTGGTGCTGGTGGTGTCGGGAAGGACCACGGAACGGGTGGTGGGACCATGGTTGAGCAGGAAAAGTTTGTCACCGCGCTGGACGGCTTCGACGTCGTCGGGCAGCCCCTGCGGCACCGGAACCTCAATCCCGGCAGCACGGACGGCTGACATGACCAGTGATTCCAGGGCCGGGCCGGGCAGGTCTGCGCCTGCGTACCAGGCTTCACCGGTGCCCCATGGATTTGCGGTCACGGCGGGCTTGCCGGCCAGGCGGCCGCAGCCGAAGTAAGCCAGGGTTCGGGTGTCGGCGCCATGAAGTTCCAGGTCCTCGGACCAGAGCGTCGCGTGGATGTCCAGCAGGTTCAGCTTCGCGTCCGGACTGGTGAAGACCACGGGCACGGGTCCGGCCAGCGGCAGCCACTCTTCGCCCGAGACTCCCAAAACGTCCGACAGGATCCGGGGGAACCTGCCGGTGGCGAGTTTGGCTTCCGTGTCGGCCACTGCGCTGAAGGGGCCCACCAGGATGTGTCCGCCGGCCGCCACATAGCGTTTCAAGGCGTTGGCTTGTTCCTGGGCCAGAATGAACAAATTGGGCAGCAGCACCAGGTCAAAACGGGCCAGGTCCGTGTCCGGGTGCACCACCTCCACGGCCAGGCCATGACGCAGCAGCGGCCGGTAGTAGGCCATCAGCTGGTCCATGACCTTGAGCTTGTCCGAGGGGCGGGCGGCGGACTCGGCAGCCCACCAACTGGACCAGTCGAACAAGATCGCGATCAGGGCCTGGCTGGCGGTGCCGGCCAGCTCGCCCAGCTGGGCCATTTCGGCTCCAAGTGCGGCAGCCTCACGGAACACGCGGGTCTCCGGGCCGGCAAGCGGCACCACTGCCGAGTGGAACCGTTCGGCCCCAAACGCCGATTGCCGGAACTGGAAGAAGCACACGCCGTCGGCTCCGCGGGCCACGGCGGAAAGCGCGTCGACCCGCAGTGCCCCGGGCTCCTTGGCAACATTGTGCGGGCGCCAGTTCACCGCGGAGGTTGCTGATTCCAGCAGCAGCCAGGGGTTTCCGCCAGCCAGGCCGCGGCACAGGTCGTGGGTGAGTGCGCCCAGCTGCCACGACTGCTTGTCGCCCGGATCCGTGTACCAGTCGTTGGCCACGAAGTCCGTTTCCGTCGCCAACTTAAAGTAGTCAAGACCCTGGAAGAAGCCCATCATGTTGGTGGTGACGGGGTGCTCGCTGTCATGGCGCCGGATGATGTCCCGTTCGGCACGGTACAGGGACACGAGCTGCTCGGAGGTGAAACGCTTGAAGTCCAGTTCCTGGGCCGGATTGCCAATGTAGGGGGCGTTCCGCGGCGGCAGGATCTCCTCCCACGTTGAATACTGCTGCGACCAGAACGTGGTGCCCCAGGCCTCATTGACCCGGTCCAATGAGGTGTGCCGGTCCATGAGCCAGCGCCGAAAAGCGCACGCCGTCTCGTCGTCGTAGCTGATTTGGCCCAGTTCGTTTCCAACATGCCATATGGCCACGGCCGGATGGTTGGCATACCTTTCGGCCAATTTTTCGGTGACGGCAGCGGCGGCCGCACGGTATTTCGGTGAGGACGGGTTGAACTGGTTGCGTGAGCCATACCAAAGCGTGTGGCCTTGGGCGTCAGTGGGCAGCGTTTGGGGGTATTTCCTGCCCAGCCAGGGTGGCGGGGACGCCGTGGGGGTGGCGAGGCTGACCCTGATGCCGCCTGCATGCAACAAGGCCAACACCTCATCCAGCCAGGCGAAGTTCCACTGGCCCTCGGATGGTTCCAGCTGCGCCCAGCTGAACACCCCCACCGTGACCAGGTTGATGCCGGCCTCCTGCATGAGGGCAATGTCGGCCGGCCAGCTCTCCCGGGGCCATTGTTCAGGGTTGTAGTCGGCCCCGAAGAGCAGCCCGTCACTCGGCATGGCCGGGGCCAATCCGAGTTGTTGCTTGTTCATGAAATTCCTTTTGCCATGGGTGGGTTGAGTCGAAAGGACTGAATATTCTTTCGATGAAAAGAGTGCGGTAATTATGGATATCTGTTGTGTTGCATGCTCAGATAGACTCGAAGCGGTTCGCTGAAATGCCGGGCCGCGGAGGGACTGCTAGAAGGAGAGTGGCATGGCCACCATGAACGATGTCGCCCGGGCTGCCGGCGTGTCCACCAGCACTGTGTCCTATGTCCTCAGCGGCAAACGGACCATTTCGGCCGACACCCGGAACGAGGTGCTGGCAGCCATTGAAAAGCTCGGCTACAGCCCCCATGCCGGCGCCCGGGCACTGGCCTCGAACAGGTCCAACGTCCTGGGCCTCGTGGTGCCGCTGCGGGCAGATGTCAACGTCAGCGTCGTGATGCAGTTTGTCGCCGCCGTTGTCACCACCGCACGCACCTTCGAGCAGGACGTGCTGCTCCTGACCCAGGACGACGTCGGCGGAATCGAGCGGGTGGTGTCCCAGTCGGTTGTTGACGGGCTGGTCATGATGGACATTGAGGCGAAGGATCCACGCATCCCCCTGCTGGCGAAGCTGGGCAAACCCGCCGTGTTGATCGGTGTGCCCGACGATGCCTTCGGAATCAGTTGCGTTGACTTTGACTTCGCCGCCGCGTCCAGAATTTCGGTGCGCCATCTGCTGGAGCTGGGTCACCGCCGGCTGGCCTTGATTGGCTCCCCGCAGGCCTCCCTGGAACGCCACGCCACTTATGCGGACCGGGTGCGCAGCGGTTTCGAGGACGCCTGCCGCGCCGGCGGCGTTGACTTCGCCAGCCGCGCCTGTGAATCCACCTCGGGTGCCCTGGCCGAAGCGCTGGAGGAGCTCGTCACGGGCCCCGATGCCGCGACCGGGCTGGTGGTGCACAACGAGTTCCTGCTGCCGATGCTGCGGGACACCCTCGCGACCATGGGATTGAAGATCCCCGGGGACCTGTCGGTGGTGGCCATCGCGCCCACCGATGTGGCGGTCTCCAGTACTGTGCCATGGACCGCCGTGAGCATCCCCGCGCATGACATTGGCCGGGCCGCCGTCGAAATGGTCATGGAACGGCTGCATGCCGAGAAGCCCGCCGAGGTGCGGCTGATTGTGCCGACCTTGGTGCAGCGGGCCACCACAGGGCGGGCCACCACCGGGCAGGCTGTGGACGGTGCTGGTCACTAGCCCTTCACCGCACCGATCATGACGCCCTTGGTGAAATGCTTTTGCACGAACGGGTAGACGAACAGGATCGGCACCATGGCGACAACTATCACGGCCATTTGCAGGGCCAGTGATGCGGCGACACCCTGCCCCACGGCGATCTGTCCGGGCACGGAAACGCCCTGCAGCACATAGGAACGCAGCACCACCTGGAGCGGATTCATTGAACTGTCATTGATGTACAGGATGGCGTTGAAGAAGGCGTTCCAGTACCCGACGCCGTAGAACAAGGCGATGACGGCCGAGACGGCCTTGGACATGGGCAGCACGATCTGGCCCAGAATCCGCCATTCGCTGGCCCCGTCGATCCGCGCACTGTCCAGGATGCCCTGGTCGATGCCCATGAAGAACCCGCGCAGGATGATGATGTTGAACACCGAGATGCAACTGGGCAGGATCAGTGCCGCATAGCTGTCGATCATGCCCAAACCGGACACCAGCAGGTACGAGGGGATCATGCCGGCGGCAAAGAACATGGTGATCAGCAGGACAAACAAGAGCGGCGTGTGCGCCAGTGTGCCGGGCCGGGACAGCCCGTAGGCACACAGCACGGAAACGACCATGCTTAAAACGGTGCCGACCGCTGTAACGCCAACGCTGACCATGATGGCCCGGGTGACAACGCCTCCCGTGAAGATCTGCCGGTACGCATCCCAGCTTATGTCGCCGGGGACCAGCACAAGGCCTCCGGCGTTGGTGATGACTGACTGGGGCGAAAGGCTTGTCAGCACGATCGTGTACAGCGGCAGCAGCACGGCCAGCACCACAATAACGAGCGTGGTCGACTTGGCAACTTTCGCCGTCCGGGTGGGTTCCTCCTCCCACGCCGCGCGGGCAGGTTCGCTGCTGCGCGGCCAACCGCGTCCGGCCTGTTTTTTGTGTGACTTTGACATGGTCGTCATGACTTGGAATACACCCCTGCTTCGCCGAATAGGTGGGCTACTTTGTTGGCCCCGAGAATAAGTGCCAGCGACACGACGCCCTTGAGGAGCCCGGCGGCCGCGGCATAACTCCAGTCGCCGTTTGGACACCCGTGTAGTACACGAACGTGTCCAGAACTTCGGCCGCCCCGGCGCCGACGGCGTCACGCTGCAGGATCAGCTGCTCGAAACCAACCGACAGGGAGTCTCCGAGACGCAGGATCAACAGCAGGATGATGACCGGGCGCAGCCCCGGCAGGGTGATGTGCCACATCCGGCTCCACCGGTTGGCGCCGTCCACCGCTGCGGCCTCGTACTGGGAGGGGTCAATGGCGTTGAGCGCGGCAAGGAAGACGATCATGCCCCAGCCCGCGTCCTTCCAAATGGACTGGGACGTGATCAGGAACAGGAACGTGTCGGGGTTGGTCATGATGTCCAGGCCCTGCCAGCCATGGGCCAGCAGCTGCTGGTTGAGCAGCCCCGCCCCGCCCAGAATCTGTTGGAACACGGCCACGACCAGGACCCAGGAAAAGAAGTGGGGCAGGTACACGACCGCTTGAATGGTGGCGCGCAGGGACGGGCGAACAAGCGAGTTGAGCAGGATCGCCAGGCCGATCGGAATGGGAAAGAAGAAGAACAACTGGAATGCCGTGATCACCAGGGTGTTCTTGACGGCCACCCAGAAGTCGCCATCGCTGAGCACCCGGGCAAAGTTCTCGAAACCGACCCACGGACTGTTGGCAATGCCCACGAACGGCGAGTAGTCCTGAAAGGCAACGACGTTGCCCATGATGGGCACGTAGGCGAAGAGGGCCAGCAGCAGGACCGCCGGCAGGGTCATGAAGATCATGGCCTTGTCGCGGCGGAACCTGGCCTTGAAGCCCAGCCCGGTCCGCACACCCGCCGGCAGGGCAGCCGTGCCGCGGGTGCGCCGGGGCCGGCCGGAGCCGGTGGGTGTGCCGGGAGGTTCGGTGTCCGGGGCAGCAGCGGTGCCCGTCTTCACCAGCGTGGCCGTGGAGCGCTGCCCGTTCACGCGCTCAAGAATCCTGTGTAGAACTCACGGAGCTCATCGCCGCCGTCCTTCTTCCATGTGGCGATCGCACCGTCGAGATCGCTGATCTTCTTGCGGCCGCGGGCAATGTCCATGGACAGGTCGTCAAAGGGCTTGCTGAGCGAGCCGAACTTGCTGGGCTCTTCGATCTGCAGCCCAAAGAACTCTTCCTCGACAACAAACGGGGCCTGGCGGGCTTCCCAGTCGCTGGCGGACTGCACGTAGCCCGGGTACTGGACCATGGCGTTGACGATCGGGGGGCTGACCAGAAAAGCGTAGGTGCTCGTCACTTCGGCGCGGCCCTTGTCGGTGGCCTGCGGGATGTTTTGTTCATCGCGCTCGTAATGAACACCTTCAACGCCGTAGTTGATCAGCTGGTATTCCTCGGTGCCAAACGGGGCAGCCATGAAGTTTGCCAACCCCAGGATTTCCTCGATCTTGGCCTTGTCGCTGTTCTTCTTGATGAAGCTGAAAATGCTGGCAGGCGCTCCCCGGTAAAGGGTGGGATCGCCGCCGTCGGGAGCGAAGAAGTCCATGGGCTGCATGTCGTACCTGGGGTTCGTTGGCAGGACCCGCGCCAGCGATTCGTGCCAGCTGCCCAGGCCGTCGCTGGCCATGAGCGAGGCGCCGGACTCAAAACGGGACTTGGACTGCTGGGCGTTGCCGGCCACGGCGTCCGGATGGACGGCTCCGGACGCAAACAACTTGGCGATCCATTCCAGGGCGGCGCGGTATTCGTCCGTTTCCACCTGGTTTACGAGCGCACCGTCAACCAGTGACCATTTCGGGGGCACGCCAAACATGAGCTGCGCGCCAGTCCAGACATCTTCGGAACCCCAGCGGTTTTTAGCGGGATTTGTCAGCTCCTTGGCAATGGAAAGGTACTCAGCGGCAGACTTGGGTGCTTCCAGGCCCATCTCGGTGAAGATGTCCTTGCGGTAGAAGATGGCGTTTGTCAGGACGGTGGAGGGATACGGCAGCCCGTAGAGGCCGCCGGCAAAGGAACTGAACTTCCATGCCGCAGTGGGGAGGTTGGCGAGGTTCGGGTATTTCTTGATCTTGTCGCCGGCCAGGAACGGGGTGAGGTCCTCAAACACGCTGGTCGCGGCCTGGCTGAAGCGCGGCGGCAGGTTCCAGGAAGGGATGACGACCCAGTCGGGGACGTTCTTGGGCGAGGCGAGCACCGTCTGGATCTTGTCGCCGTAGCTGTTGCCATCGTTGACCTGAAAGTCGACGGTGGCGCCGAGGGCCTCGTTGACAGCCTGGTAGTAGCTGTTGTCAGCCAGGGCCGGGGGCACCGTCCACCAGGCAGGAGTCATGGCCTTGTACGTTCCTCCCTTGCCCGGAATTTCCTTCACGGACTTGACCAGCGAGGCCGGGATGGTGGTGAAGCCGGGAGTGGAGCCGTTGACGCTGGCAATGTCAGGGGTGACCAGATCGATGGGAATGTAGCTCGGGACGACCTTGGCCACCGTCTCGGCCAGGCCCGACGACGATGTCACCTGAGCCTTGCTGGCGCCGTTGCCGCAGGCTGTCAGGACGGCCGCGGTGCTCAGGGCAACGGCGGAAATGCCGGCAAGCCCCAGAAATGACCTGCGGTTAATGTTTCCGGGACCCTTGCCGGCCTGCTGTTCATGCTTTGTCATAATGTGCCACTCCTTTGTGAATGCGGATGCCTTGAATCCGCAGCAATGCCGCTCGCTGCGGATGTCCGGCAATGGGGTCAAGCGAATTTGCTGCCAAACGAATCGAAAATTTCATCGATGAAAGTCGAAGCGCATCGATTGAATCGAGCGTAGGGCATGCATGGCCCATGACGCAAGAGCATTTTGTGTTGTAAGTCACTGGACTTTGGTGTAAGAATGGAGCCCAATCCTGCACGCAAGCGCTTAAACAGCGTGCCCAATTTCATCAATGCCGCATTTCAAAGGAACCGCCATGACCTTCCCTGTTGCCATGACTGCCACGGAGCCCGCTCCCGCGCCGCCCGCGGGCAGCCCCGAAGAACTCTTGCGGCAGTTGAACGCGGACGAGAAGCTGGCCATGCTGCACCAGCATTCCCCCGCCGTGGACCGTCTGGGCATCGCCGCGTTCGCGACAGGCACCGAGGGCGCCCACGGCGTGGCCTGGCTCGGAAAAGCCACGGTCTTTCCGCAGCCGGTGGGCTTGGCCGCCACCTGGGACGAAGACCTGCTGCGCCGCGTTGGCGAAGCGGTGGGTGCCGAGGTCCGGACAAAGCACGCGGCGGATCCGTCGGTCAGCCTCAATGTGTGGGCCCCCGTGGTCAACCCGCTCAGGCACCCGTTGTGGGGCCGGAACGAAGAGGGCTTCTCTGAAGACCCGGTGCTGACCGGCCGGTTGGCCTCGGCCTTCTGCCGGGGCTTGCGCGGCAACGAGCCTGATGTTTGGCAGACCACGCCCACCCTCAAGCATTTCCTGGGCTACAACAATGAGGTGGACCGCAACGTCTCCTCAACGCAGCTGCGCGCCCGGGTATTGCATGAATATGAGCTGCCCGCCTACAGCACGCCCATCGCCGATGGTGCCGTGGGCGCCGTCATGCTTTCCTACAACCTTGTCAACGGCATGCCGGCCCACGTCTCGGACCTCGTGGCCGAGCATGTGCGCCAGTGGCCGGGCGGCGCCGGGCTGGCGATCGTCACGGACGCGGGAGCGCCCACGAGCTTGTACACGGCCGAGAAGTACTTCCCGGACGCGCCGGCCGCCTATGCCGCGGCGCTGCTGGCCGGGGTGGACAACTTCACGGACGACGGCGCAGACTCCGCACCCTCCATTTCCCACCTGGCGCAGGCGCTGGAGCGCGGGCTGATTTCCATGGACGACGTCGATGCGAGCGTCCTGCGGCTGCTGCGCCTGCGAGCCGCAACCGGCGAGTTTCGGGGCGGCCCCGTGCCGCTGCCGTCGGCTGCCGACGAGGCCCGCCAAGCAGAGGCCCACCGACTGCTGGCCCGTGAAGCGGCGGCGAAATCCGTGGTCCTGCTGGCCAACAATCTCCCGGCCCCCTCCCCATCCCCCGCATCGGGAAGTCCGACGCCGGGCCCCCTCCTGCCGCTGCCGGCCGCACCCGGGCACGTGGCGGTGATTGGTGCGCTGGGAAGCCGTGTCCTCACCGACTGGTACAGCGGGACTCCCGAGTACGCCGTCAGCCTGGCCGAGGGCCTCGCAGAGCTGTATCCGGGTGTGGCAGCAGTTGGCGGGCACGACGTCGTCGCCCTGCGCAGCAACCGCACCGGACGTTATTTGGGCAGTGCAGGGGAGAAGGCCGCACTGGCCGCAAACTCCGCAGCGGCGGGCCCGGACCAGCTGTTTGAGCTGCAGGACTGGGGCGGCGGTGAAGCCACCCTGCGCTCGCGGACAAACGGGCTGCTGCTGGCGGCCGGGAATGACGGCTATCTGTACCCACGCGCGAGCCGGGTCGGCGGCTGGATTGTGCAGGAAACCTTCCGCCTGCACCGTGGCAGCGACGGCGGTGTGCGGCTGCAGCATGTTGGCACCGGCAAATGGGTCCATGTTGAAGCGCACACCGGAAGTGCCCTGCTGCTGGCCGGCGGCATTGACGTGGCCGACACTTTTACGCTGCGGATCCAGGAGAACGGCTTGGAAGCGGCTGCGCGGGCCGCCGGGGAGGCGGCTGTCGCCGTCGTCGTCGTTGGCAACGATCCGCACCTGGGCGGGCGGGAAACGCTTGACCGCAGCACGCTGGACCTTTCCCAGCGCGACCAGGAGATGGTGCGGGTGGTGCGCGAGGCCAACCCCAACACCGTGCTGGTGATTATTTCGTCCTACCCGTACTCCCTGGGCGAGCTGGCCGACGTGCCGGCGATCCTGTGGTCCTCCCATGCCGGCCAGGAGTTGGGGCACGGTCTGGCGGCGGTCATGTCAGGGGCGGTCGAGCCGTACGGGCGGCTCCCGCAAACCTGGTTTGCCAAGGACTGCGACCTGCCCGACATTTTGGATTACGACATCATTTCCGCACGGGCCACATACCAATACTCGACGGCGGAGCCGCTGTATCCAATGGGCCACGGCCTCGGTTATGCCGCGGTTGAGTACAGCAAACTGCTCGTTGCAGATCGCGGCGAGCAGGGCATTGAGGTGACGCTCACCGTGCGCAACACCGGCACGCGTGAGGCCGAGGAGCTGGTCCAGATTTATGTGGCAGCGCCCGGCCACCGCTTTGAGTTCCCGCGGAGGCTGCTGGCCGGACACAGCCGGGTGCGGGTGCCGGCAGGGGAGGCGCGCCGCGTCACGGTGACAGTGCCCCGGCCGCGGCTGGCCACCTTCAGTGTCACGGCGCTGCGCATGCTGACCGAACCCGGCGAGTACATTTTCCTGGCCGGCAGCTCGGCCGTGGATCTGCCTCTGGCGGCAAGCCTGGTCCTCACCGGGGTCGGCAGTCCTGACAGGCAGCCGGGCGACGAGATTCGCGCCGAGCATTTCGATGCCGCCCACGGCCTTGAACTGGTGCCGGAAATCCGCCTTGCCGGCACGGCCGCCGCCGTCATGGCGGGGCATGCCCGGGCGGTGGCGGAATACCGCAACTGGGCGCCAGCCCAGCCAGCCCAGTCGGCCCCGGCGTCTCCGGTCGGCCGGGGCACGCTATGCGTTGCCAGGAGCGACGGAGGACGCATCGCCTTCGAACGGGCCGGGGCAGCCGCGCGCTGGCTTCCGTGGGTGGGGCTGGACATCCCGGCAGGGAGCAGCGGCGAGTTCAGCTTCGAACTGCCGGCCACCCCTGATGCGGGGCCGGCCGACATCCGCATGGTCATGTCCGGGGCTGTTGCCGTGGCTTCGTTCCGTCTGGGATAAGGGGCGTTGCCGGCTGCCTTAAAGCTTCCACTTGTTGATGCGGTAGGAGTTGGCCAGCAGTTCAAGCGTGCCGGGGTTCGCGTCCCAGTAGCTCTTGTGGCCGCTGATGCCCGTCCGCTGCGGGGTGCCCCACGGCGTCACGGAGAAAAGGTTCACCGCTTGAATGTCTTCTCCTCCGGCAGTCTTGCAGCTGAAGGTCACCACAACGGCGAGACCGCGCCGAAACTCGCGGGTTTCCGGGGTGCTGGACTGGAAGTCCGAGGCGCATTTGTGTCCCACCAATTGCTGGGGCAGCTCGGCGGCGGGGGTGGCGGCGAGCTTGTCCTGTGTGGCTTGGATGGCGGCCTTCACCTTGGCCGGATCGGTGCCGTACTTGCCTTCGCTGGATTCAGCGAAGAAGGCAAAGGCCATGGAAATTCCGTCGGCATCCTTTTCCTCGGTGCCTTGGGCGACCTGCTGCATCGCCTCACCGGTTTCCGGATCCTTGGTGATGCCAAACGTGCCGTCGTAGCTCCATGATTTGAGGTGCTGGAACGAGGACTCACCCGTGACGAACTTCCCGAACAGCGGATCGTCGTCGTCCGGGACGTTGCTGGGGCCGTCAAGTTCGTCCCAGCCCGACGGCAGTGCGACCGCGCCCTCAGGCATCTCGTCACCGGCAGCAGAAGTGGGTGAAGACTCGGCAGAAGCGGTTTCGGTGGGCGCCGGCTCCGTTTCCGGCTTCGTTTCAGCGTCCGTGGCCGCAGCGCTCGCCGGGCCCGAGCTCGAGATGGGGGCGGGCCGATCGTTGGCCGCGACCTTCGTCAACGCAGGGATGACCCACACAAACAAGGCGATCAAGGCAAGCACCACAACAAAAGCAATGGACCCAAACACGATGACGAGGGTCTTGCGGTTCGACGGACCAGGCTGGGGAGCGGGCGCACCGGGAACCGGTGAGTTGTATGGGGGCTGCGGTGCCCCGTTGTAATTGCTCATGAAAGACCCTTTCCAAATGGTTGCGCCGCCAGCGATCCCCGGAGTGCGAATCTGGTCCTGTCCAGGGACAGATGGTGGGCGTGCGCCAATACAAAGAGTAACGGAAACCGTGCAAGCGCCGGGAAGGGACCCGCACGGCCGGGGATCAGGTTGCCAGCAGGCCCCAGAGCAGCCAGGTGGAAAGTGCGGCGGATCCGGCGATCACCACGGCGAAGCCGGACAGCCAGATGAACGACGGCGCCCCTGTGGACTGCGCCAGGATGTACGCGTCGGAACTGGCCAACCGGGACCGACGCCGGGTATGGACGGCGGCCACCTTGAAGAAATCACGCACCGAACCAACACCCAGTGCGATGCCCAGGGCCAGGACCACATAGCTGACGGTCTGTGCGTCGGTGAACATGACAAGGCATTGGGCCATGGCCGCGCTGACCAGGGCCACGCAGATGCCGGTGAAATTTCGGAGAAAAATCAAGGCCAGCAGCAGCACGAGCGCACCCACGGACGCCGCGGCGCCGGCCCAGCCGGCAGACACCGACCAGACCAAGGCAAGGCCAACCACGGCGGGGGCCGGGTAGCCCCAAAAGCCTGACCAGGTGGCGCTGAAGCCGCGCCGGCCGCTGCTGACGAGCTGGCCTGAATGGTCCAGCCCGATCTTGAGTCCGTGGATGTACCGGCCGGTCATGAGGGCGGCGAAAGCGTGGCCGAGTTCATGCACAAACGTCACATAGAGGCCGAACCAGCGCCACGTCACGCGCGGGATGCTCAGCAGCACGGCCGCCGCCACGATGGCCAACAAAAGGAATGCCGAAACGCTGGGGGCGTCGGTGCGGGTGAAGCCGCTGAGGACCGCGGCCCACCAATGGGCAGCAGTGTTTCCGAGTTCTCCGGCGGCATTAGTCATACCTTGCAGCGTAAACGATGAAGCTGTCATGCAACCCCGCCCCTTGACAACCCCGGCCCGTCCCGTGCGACACTGGACAAGTTCTGTCCCCTCCGTGAGGAAAATTCCGTTGAAGACTTGGTTTGCTTTCGCCTAACCAGCGCTGAAGTGATGCACGCTCCGCCCCACGAGGCGCGGACCGCAGCTCCCGGCGCCTTCATTGTCGAGGAGAACCATGCAGAACACCCACCCCATTTCGCTGTCCCACCTTGCCTTTTCCTGGCCCGACGGCACCCCCGCATTTGATGGCTTCAGCACCGTCTTCGCCGCGGGCCGCACAGGCCTGGTAGGCACCAACGGCACGGGCAAGACCGCGTTGCTGCGCTTGATTGCCGGGGAACTGGTGCCCAGCAGCGGGACCCTGGCGACGTCGTCGCCCGTGGCCTACCTGCCGCAAAAGCTGACCCTGCGCACCGGGCAAAGCGTCACGGAACTGCTGGGCCTGGCCGAAAAGCGCCGCGCCCTGGTCCGGGTCCTGGCCGGCCACGAGGAAAACATGGCAGAGAATCTTGAGCTTATCGGCGACGACTGGGACCTGGAGGAACGCGCCGTCGCACTTTTGGCCGGTTACGGGCTGCCCGCTGCCGGGCCGGAATTCCTGGACCGGACCGTGGGCACGCTGTCCGGCGGGGAGGCCATGATCGCCGCCCTGGCCGGGTTGGAGCTTGCCGCGAAGCCCATCACGCTGCTCGACGAACCGACCAACAACCTGGACCGCACCGCCCGGGAGCGGCTCCATCACGCCGTTGAAAGGTGGCGCGGCACGCTGGTGGTGGCCACCCACGACCGCGCGCTGCTGGAACGTGTTGACGCGATCGCCGAACTCCGGCCCGTCCGCAGCCGCGCGTGGACCGGGGAGCGGGTGCAGCTGGTCCGGCACGGCGGGAATTGGGACGTTTTCCAGGCGGAGTTGGCGGCTGAGCGCGACAGCGCCAAGCGGCTGGTCCGCGATGCCGGTGCCCGGCTTGCCAGCGAAAAGCGCCAGCGGATCGAGGCGGAGACGAAGATTGCCCGCCGCGCCAAGCAGGGCCGCAAGGCTGCTGACTCACTGCCCAAGATCCTTGCCAACGAACTCCGCAAGCGGGCAGAAGAGTCGGCCGGGAAGATGCGCGGCACCATGGGGAGCCGGGAATCCGACGCTGCCACGGCACTGGCCGACGCCAAAGACTCCCTGCTTGCCGAGTCCCGCATCCGGATAGACCTGCCGGACACGGCCGTGCCGCAGGGCCGGACGGTGCTCAACGCACCGGCGTCTGCGGTGGCCCTGGGGATGATGCACGACGGCGGCACCCCGCTTTCGCCCGACATGCGACTTACGCTGCGCGGACCCGAGCGGGTCATGCTGACCGGGCCCAACGGTGTGGGCAAGACGACCCTTCTGGACGCGTTGGTGCATCAGGCCGCCGTGCCGCTTGGATACCTGCGGCAGCGAATCGGTTCCGGCGGGGATGACGAATCCTGGGAAGGCCTGGACGATTCACTGACCGTCCTGGAAAACGTGCGCGCGGCGGCGGCGTCGGCGGCACTGTCCGATGTTCGGGAACAGTTGGCCCGGTTTCACTTCCGCGGGGAGCTGGTCAACCAGCCGGTGGGGGAGCTCTCAGGCGGGGAACGGTTCAGGGTGGCCCTGGCCCGGATCCTGTTGGCGCGGCCGGCACCGCAGCTGCTGCTCCTGGACGAACCCACCAACAACCTGGACCTCGTTTCCACCGAACAGCTGGTGTCGGCGCTCGCAGGATACAAGGGGGCCTTGATCGTCTCGAGCCACGACGAGGCCTTTCTCGCGGCGCTTGCACCGGAGCGGGCATGGGAACTGCGGCGGCCGGTCCGGGATGATTCAGATCAGCGGATAGGCTGACAGCGTGACTGAACTCCCGCACGCAACGCACCGTTTTGAACTGACCCTCCGCAAGCCGTGGCTGGGGTGGTTTCCGAAGCCGACCGTGGTGATTGACGGCACGGCCCAGCCAACCCAGTGGGGCACGCGCAATTGGAAGGTCGCCGGGGACGTCGAGGTCAGCATCTTTTTGTACAACCGACTTTGGAAGTTCGGCGAGGCCGGCTTCAGCGTTGCGGAGGGCGAGCCGGCGAGCCTCGTCTACACCGCCCCGTGGCTGCCCTTCCTGCCCGGCAAGGTCCGCCCCGTTTGATGGACGACGCCGGGATGCAGCTCTGCTTCGTCGGGGACTCGTTCGTGGCCGGCATTGGGGACGAGACCGCGCTGGGCTGGACCGGGCGGCTTGCGGTGCGCACCTCGGCCGCGGGAAACCCCATCACCGCCTACAACCTGGGCATCCGACGAAACACCTCCGCAAACATACTGGCCAGGTGCCGGGGAGAGGTTGACGCGCGGCGCTCTGCCGACCGGCAGACCCTCATTGTGCTGTCCATGGGTGTCAACGACACCACGCTCGTTGACGGCCGTGTCCGCGTCCCGCTGGAGGACTCCTGCACCAACCTTGAGCAGCTTCTGGACCTGTTCGCCGGCGATCCCGTTCTGGTGGTGGGGCCGCCGGCAGTTGCCGACGATGCGCAGAATGTGCAAATTCGCGAGCTCACGGAGCGCTACCAGTCGCTGTGCCGCGGCCGGGGGATACCGTTTGTGCCGGTCTTCCACGCCTTGGAAGTGGACCCAGTCTGGCGCCGGCAGGTGCTCGAAGGCGACGGTGCCCACCCGCGCTCCGAAGGATATGCGGCGTTGTATGAACTTGTGGCGCCGGTGTGGGACCGCTGGTTGGACGTCCAGCGTGGGCCCGGTGCCGTGGCCCCGGGCCCAACCAGCACTCGGTGAGATCAGCGACTCACCAGGCTGAGGCGAGCAGCCCGTCCAGAAGCTCACCGTCGTCGACCTCCAGGCCGCGGGACGTGAACCAGGCACACATGTTCCTGCAGTCCCGGGCCAGCAGTTCCGCCCCCTGCAGGTTGCCGGCCAGGTCAACCAGCTGCGGCAGGTCGATGACCACCAGACGGTCGCCGGCGGCCAACACGTTGTAGGGCGAGAGGTCGCCATGGGCGAAGCCCATCCGGGCGAACGCTGTCATGGCGTCGACGAGCTGCTCCCAATAACTTTCCAGCCGCTGCCGGTCCGGGTGGACCGACTGCAGCCGCGGGGCCGCTGCGCCGGGGTGTTCCGGGTCCTCGATGAACTCCATCATGATTTCGCTGCCGCAGATCTGCACCGGATACGGCACGGGGATCCCATTTTCATGCGCCATGCGCAGGTACGTCCATTCGGCGTTGGCCCACCGGGCGGCCTCCACTTCGCGGCCGTAACTGCTGCCGTTCTTGAGGGCCCGGGCGTCACGGGAGCGCCGGACAGACCGGCCTTCCGTGTAGGCGGACGAACGGTGGAACAGGCGCTGTTCGGCCGAGCGGTACCG
The DNA here is from genome assembly GCF_052376555.1 of Specibacter sp. AOP5-B1-6. Taxonomy (NCBI): domain Bacteria; kingdom Bacillati; phylum Actinomycetota; class Actinomycetes; order Micrococcales; family Micrococcaceae; genus Specibacter; species Specibacter sp. AOP5-B1-6. The sequence continues at coordinate 108,945 of NZ_JBQSVT010000006.1, read as the reverse complement.
TTTGGCGGCCATGAGGGCGCTGCGGGAGTCAGTGGCCCGCTCAACCAGGAAAACGTCCGCCTCCTTGCCGGTCTTCAGGACGCCAAGGTCGGTGTCAATGGCGGCGGCATCCTCAATGACAAACGGGGGATGGGGCGACGGTCCGCGCATGAGCTTTTCAAGTTCGGGCCAGGTGGACCAGCGCTGGTTGTCCGCGAGGGCATCGTCAAGGACGTTCCAGTCCGCGGGGCGTTCCTGTGACTCGGCAAAGCCTTTGCCGGATCTCGGGCTGCGGCGCTGGGCGGACTTGCGGGTGGTTTTTTCGAAGTGCTGTTGGTCAGCAGAATTCTTCATGGGTGAATCGACTCCTGTGGAGGGCATTGCGGATGTTTTGGGCGCGGAATGCTGCGAAAACAATCATTGGGTCCTCCTTCGGGTCGGTTCGTTTCATGGCGGCAAGCCAACCATTGTCGGCAAGCCATTTCATCTGACCACGGCGCGGCCGGTGCTGTCAATGGTGGGTGGTTCCGTGCCCTGCCGGGCGTTATGGTTGCCGCGCCGCCGGGGCCTTGGCCTGTCCGTTGCCGGCAGGAAGCCCGGCCCAGCGGCCCCAACCATAAATTGCGAGGGCGCCCTGGGCGAGGTAGAGGAAGATCAAGACCGAGCCTTGGGCCGAGGCGGCAGTGCCCAAAATGGCGAAAGCGGAGCCGGCCACCACCAGAAACCATGCCCAGCGGGAACGGTGTGCAAGCCCCAGCAAACCAGCCGGCAGCAGCCCGTAGAAAAAACCTGACACCATCAACGCGCCCAGGGGGAGCCGGGACAGGGTGAGGGGGCCGGAAAAGTTCAGGTACAGCGAAATGACGGCAATCATGGATGCTGCCGCACAGGCCAGGGCCACCACCAGCGGTGCCACAATGTCAGTGAACCGGAACGGCTGCGGCGTGACGGCACGCGTCATGGGGGCGGAATGCGGGAGCTTTTGGAATGACAACAGCCCGTAAAAGGCGACGCCGATGGTCAGGAGCAGTGGCACGGCAATGCCGATGGCGTACAAGGCCAATGCCATCGGGGAGCTGATGATGGTGGCGGGGAATTGGGCAATGTTGGCCAGCCCGGGCATCAGGAACGCCCCGGCCGCCAGCCACCAGCCGAGTTCATGGCGTCGACCCAAAAGCACCAAGGCCGCGCACATTAACAGCACACCGGCAATCCTCAGTGCAACAACCGCCATGCCCAGACCGCCGTCAACGCGGCCAAATAAGAGCTCGCCCATTCCATCCATGCCACAACTCTAGGCGGAAGCAGGCGCTGCAATGATTCCCGCCGCCATGTGCCCCGGAAACCGTCGCACCGTGCTTGGATAATGGAAGACGAGCGAAAGGCGGAAAATGACCATGACCCGTGGAATTTATGTCAGTGCCACCACCCCAGGTTCGGGAAAAACGTTGGTGTCCCTCGGACTGGCGGATGCCCTGCACCGGCGCGCGGACAGGATTGGCTTCTTCCGCCCCATCACCTCTGCGGCCGATCCCGGGCAGGACCCCACCGTCGCCATGCTGCGCCGCATGTACCAGCTAGCCCCCGACGTGTGCCGGGCAGGCATGACAAGCAGTGAGGCACGGGCCCTCTTGGCGGCCGGCCGGCGCGAGGAAATTGACGCACGTGCCGTGGAGATTTTCAGCGCGATCGCCAAGAATTGCGACGTCGTCATTGTGGAGGGGACCGAGCTCACCGGCCAGGACGCAGCCGTTGAATTCGACCTCAACGCCCGCCTCGCCAACAACCTGGGCCTGCCCATGCTGGCGGTTGTCGGTGCCGGCGGACTGGCTGCGGCGGAGATCGCCGACGCCGTTGACGTGGCCCGCAAGGAGCTTGCCTCCGAGAAATGCACGCTGCTGGCCATGCTGGTCAACCGGGCCGACCCGTCGGACCTGGACGCCATCAAGGCGGCGGTGCGTCCGGGCCTCAGCAGCAGGCCCGTCTATGTGATCCCCGAGATTGCTGAAATTTCCCGCCCCACAGTGGGGGAAGTGGCGTCCGCCCTGGGCCTGCGCCAGATGGCCGGCAGCTCCGAGTTGGAACGCGACGTCCACGCCATCAAGGTCGCCGCTATGACGGTGGGCAACTTCCTGCACCTGCTCGAGGCCAACGACCTGGTGATTGTCCCCGGCGACCGTGCCGACGTCATGGTCGCGACGTTGGCGTCTGCCTTTTCGCCCGAGTTTCCCGTCCCCAGCGGCATGGTCCTCACCGGCGGCCTTGCCCCGGACCCGCACGTGCTCCCTTTTCTGGCGCACGCACCGTTCCCGGTTTTTGCGTCCGACGACGACACCTACAGCACCGCCCGGGCCGTCAGCGAGGTGCGCAGTGAGATCCATTCCGGGCAGCGGCGCAAGGTCGCGGCCGCCCTGGGTGCCTGGGCACGCAGTGTGGACGAAGCCGAACTCCTTGACAGGCTCACCCTGCCACGGCCGGCGACCATGACCCCGCTGCGGTTCCTGCATGAACTGATTGAGCGTGCCCGCAGCGAGCGCAAGCACATTGTCCTGCCCGAAGGCAGCGACGCCCGGGTGCTGGCTGCCGCTGAGATTCTGCACCGCCGCGACGTATGCGACCTCACCATTTTGGGTTCGGTGCAGGCAGTTGAAGAGCAGGCCGCCTCACAGGGCATTGAGCTGCGCGGAATCACTATTGTGGACCCCGCAAGCTCACCCCTGCGGGAGTCCTTCGCCGTTGAGTACCAGCGGCTGCGCGCCCACAAGGGTGTGGACCTGGACCGTGCCCGGGAGGTCATGGCGGACGGATCCTACTTTGGCACCATGATGGTCCAGCTGGGCCACGTGGACGGCATGGTCTCCGGCGCCGCCCACACCACGGCAAACACGATCCGGCCAGCGCTGGAATTTGTGAAGACCCGGCCGGGCGTGCGGATCGTTTCATCAGTGTTTTTGATGCTGTTGGCGGACAGGGTCCTGGTGTACGGGGACTGCGCCGTCAATCCCGAACCCAACGAGGAACAGCTGGCCGACATTGCCATTGCCTCGGCCGAAACGGCCGTCCAGTTCGGGGTGGAGCCGCGCATCGCCATGCTGTCCTATTCCACCGGCGGATCCGGCTCCGGCGAGGCTGTTGAGCAGGTGCGCAGGGCGACCGAGCTGGCCCGCGCGGCGCGGCCGGACTTGGCCATTGAGGGGCCCATCCAGTACGACGCTGCGGTGGACGCCTCCATCGCCGCATCAAAACTGCCGGCCTCAACTGTTGCCGGACAGGCGACGGTGTTCATCTTCCCGGACCTGAACACCGGCAACAACACGTACAAGGCGGTGCAGCAATCCTCCGGGGCCGTCGCCGTCGGACCTGTCCTGCAGGGCTTGAACAAGCCGATCAACGACCTCTCCCGCGGCTGCACCGTGGAAGACATCGTGAACACCGTGGCGATCACCGCCATCCAGGCCCAGGGCCCGGCAGAACCGACCGAAGCGAAGGATTCCTAATGCGCGTGCTCGTCATCAACTCCGGTTCGTCGTCCCTGAAGTACCAGGTGCGGGACACCGGCACCAACGAGGTTGCCGCGACCGGCTTGATTGACCGCATCGGGGAGGATGCCGGCGGGCCGGCCGACCACGCCGAGGCCATGGAACAGGTGGCCGCCGCGCTGGCAGGTGAGCTGGCGGACAAGCCGCTGGACGCCGTCGGACATCGCGTGGTGCACGGCGGGGAACGCTTCAGCGAACCCGTGCTCATCAACAATGAGATTACCCGCTCGATTGAGCGGCTGAACCCCCTGGCCCCGCTGCACAACCCGGCGAATGTGCTGGGCATCCGCGCCATCACCGCCAAATGGCCGGACATGCCGCAGGTGGCCGTTTTTGACACGGCGTTCCACCGCACCCTGCCCGAACACGCCTGGCGGTATGCCGTCCCGGACGAGCTGTACCGGCAGTACGGGATCAGGCGCTACGGCTTCCACGGGACCTCGCACGAGTTCGTGACGGCCCGGGCCGCGGAGCTGCTGGGCGTGCCGTTGGCCGGCTTCAACGCGGTGGTGGCGCACTTGGGCAACGGGGTTTCGCTTACCGCCATTCAGGGCGGCGCCAGCATTGACACGTCCATGGGGTTCACGCCGTTGGAGGGCCTTGTCATGGGCACCCGCAGCGGCGACATCGACCCGTCCATCCTGATTTTCCTGCAGCGCCAGGGCCTGTCCGCCGACGAGATCGACACGATGCTGAACCGGGATTCCGGGCTCAAGGCGCTCTTCGGCGACAACGACATGCGCACCATTGTCGATGCAGCTGCCGCCGGGGACCGGCGCGCCCAAACTGCCCTGGACATCACCTCGTACCGGCTGGCGAAGTACATTGGCGGCTACCACGTGGCGGTGGGCGGGACGCACGCACTCGTGTTCACGGCCGGCATTGGCGAGAATTCCGCCGAGTTCCGCGCGCAGGCTGTTGCCCGGCTGGGTGCACTTGGCGTGAAGCTCGACGGCGCAGCGAACCTCGAGCGGTCGGGTGCGCCCCGGGTGATCAGCGCCCCGGATTCACTGATTCCGGTGCTCGTGGTTCCCACCGACGAGGAGCGGGCCATCGCGGAGGCGACGGCCGCCGTCGTGCTCTCCTCGTAGTCACGCTCCCTTAGTCACGCTCCCCGTACTCAGCTTCCGGGGAGGGGCTGGGGTTCCACCAGTCCGGCCAGCAACTCGGTGAGCAGCCATTCGGTGACGTCGCCTGGCAGGGCTTCAACGAGTGCCAGGACCGGAGCCATGGCGGCCGGCAGTCCGCCGCCGTCCAAGCCCAGAGCCCCCAGAACCTGGCGGGCGGTTTTCGAATCCATGGTGATGGCGGAGGCGCCACCCAGCAGTGCAGCTGTGGGCCCATCCACTGCACCCAGCGTCTGCTGTGGCTCGATGCCAGGCACCCCGCGGACGTCATCGCCGGCCTGCACCATGGCATTTTTGAGTTCCGCCAAGCGTGATTCCGTGACGGGAGTGATGGTCAGGTGGGTGGTCCGGGGCAGGATCGAGCCATCCGCCTGGGTGAAGGCCGGCTGCAATTGCGCCGTGAACCCGTGGACTTTCAGTCGGTCTGCCCAGTGGTGCGGATCGATCCGGCGGTCAGCCGGAGCACTCGTGTCAACAGCCAGCGCAAAGAGCGGGCCGGTGGGGTTCCCAACAACACGCAGCCCTTCGATTCCCGCCACCGTCTCCACCAATGCGGCCGTGGAGCGGCGGCAGGACGCAGCCAGGTCCGCGAACCCTGCGGTTCCCAACAACTTGATGATGGCCCAGGCTGCGGCCAGCGGCGCCGCGGGCTTGGAACCCAGCAGGGTCGGATTCACCACGGGGTAGCCGGGCCAGGACGTCGTGGCAAAATATTGGTGGCGCTGCCGGTCCCGGCCCCGGGTCAGCAGCACCGAGGCGCCCTTTGGGGCGTAGCCGTATTTGTGCAGGTCGGCGGAAATGCTCGTCACGCCCGGAACACGCAGGTCCCAGTTCGGCAGCCCCGGCCAGAAGGGGAGCACCAGCCCGCCGATGCACGAATCAACGTGGCAGTCGATGCCCCTTGACCGGGCGGCCGCGGCGATCCCGGCCACGGGGTCCAAAGCAGCGTGCGGGTAGGACGGGGCCGAGACAACCACAAGGGCCGTGTTGGGGCCCATCGCGGCTGTCATGGCGGCAGTGCCGGCCCGGCCGTCGGCGTCGACCGGAACCAGGTCAAGGGTGAGCCCGAAGTAGTGGGCAGCCTTGTGGAACGCGGCATGGACCGATGCCGGGGCCAACAGCCGCGGCGTCCCAGGCCCCCGGAAGTTCTCTCGTGCCGTCTTGACCGCCAGCATGCAGCTTTCGGTGCCGCCGCTGGTGACGGTTCCGACGACGTCGTCGTCCCCGCCGAGGAGCGTGCGCAGGAAGGCGATGACCTCGCGTTCCATGGCCGCGACGGAGGTGAAGGTGGTGGGGTCCAGGCCGTTGAGCGGCTGGACCGCCAACATGGCTGCGGCTGCAAGTTCGTCGACGGCGGCGAGCCCCGAATCGTAGACGTAGGAGAGGACGTTCCCGCCATGGGTGGGGGCGTCGGCCGCGCGGAGTGTGGCCAGCTCTTGGAGAATTTCTTCGGGGGTGGCGGCGAACGCGGTCATGGGGCTCCTTTGGTGTGGGGTGGTGCTGAATTGTTGGCGCCCGCATCAATGTCCTGCTGGCGCAGCGGGTAGCGGCGGAACACGAGCAGGCTGACGACGATCAAGAGCGCCGGGACCAAACTAAAGCTGAGGATGATGCCGTTGATGGCTGCCGGTCCCTGCATGACTGTTTCCCCGGCCGCCGAATGGACGTAGCCGCTGGCGGCCAGCACCAGGGTCAGGACGGTGGCACCCAGGGCCATGCCCGTGGTTTCCCCGGCCGTCCACACTCCGCCAAAGATTCCGGCCGAGCCCTCACCATGGGTTTTCGCATCGTGGGAGATGACGTCGGGCAGCATGGACATGGGCAGGGACTGCATGCCCGCATAGCCGGCTCCGGCCAGTGCCACCGGAAGGTAGATCCAAGCCCCCGGGGCTGCCATCATGCCGAGCAGGGCAAGTGCGGCTATGCCAAACATGATGCTGGCGTAGCGAAATGCCCGCTCCTTCCCGATCCGGCCGGCAACAATGCGCCACACCGGGGCGAACAGCAGGGCCGGGCCGATGAGCGAAACGAACAAGAACGTGACGGCGGATTCCGAGTGCAGCACCCAGGTGGCCACGTACTGCGCGCCGGCAAGCATGACGCCCGTGGCCAAACCCTGGATGGCAAAACAAAGCAACAGGGCGCGGAATGCGGGGCTGCGCTTCAGTGCGCCCAGCCCGTCCCTGTAGTTGCTGGCAATGCTGCCGGGCACGGCAGTACCGGGAACGGCCGCACCGGGAACGGCAGGGCGGGGGAGCCCCCGCTGTGCCACCCGCGAGGTCACCATCATGGCCGTCCCGATGAGCACGCCCGCAACCAGGGCCATGATCAAGTACCCGAGGACCTCGTTGTCCCCGCCGAGGGAACGCAGTGCCGGCCCGCCCGCACCGAACAGCAGAATGGCAACTGACAGGACCACTACGCGCACCGACAGCAGCCGGGTGCGTTGGTCATAACTGGCGGTGAGCTCGGCTGGCAGGGCTATGTAGGGGACCTGAAAAAGGCTGAACGCCGTGGCAGTGGCCATGAAGGCGAGCAGCACCCACAGCCCGGCGGGTCCGGGGCCCATTCCGGACGGCACGGCGAAGGTGAGGATGAAAAAGAGTGGCAGCAGCAACCCGCCCAGAAACATGAAGCGGCGCCTGGACCCCGTAACGGCCAGTGAATAGTCCGATCTGGCGCCAATGACAGGATCGATGACCACGTCCCACACCTTGGCCAACGTGACAAGCAGCCCGGCGGTGATCGCCGCAATGCCCAGGGTGTCCGTCATGTAGTAGATCAGGACCAGCCCCGGAAGAGTGGCAAATCCGCCCGTGCCAAGGGAGCCGATTGCATATCGGGCGACTGTCCGGGCCGGCAGCGGTTGTTCTGTCGTGGTCATGACTTGAAGTGTACGCATGCTTGTGAGACCTGCATCACTTTCCGGTGCCAGGGGTGCCGCCGGTGACGACCCGCCGTCGTGCTTCATGTGAACGGCAATCGGGCCTATGGTTTAGTCATGCTCGAAATCCCGTATCCACTGACCACCGAGCGGCTGGTGCTGCGGCGCTTCACCGCCGACGACCTTGACGATTACCATGCCTACGCCAGCCTGCCCGAGACCTCCCGTTATTTGTTGGGCGGGCCGCGGAACTATGTTGATTGCATGGGCCGGATTGCCGGGTTCATCGGTGATCCCTTTGAAAAGCCGGGCGACTGGGCTGCGTTTGCCATGCAGCGTGCCGGACAGCCCGGGCTCGTCGGCAACCTTGCCTTGAAGTGGAGCGGCGGCGGGAAGCCGGACACCGGCACGGCCCCGGAACGTGTTGGGGAGATCGGCTGGACGCTGGCTCCTGGTGCGCAAGGGCAGGGGCTGGCCACGGAGGCGGCCCGTGCGGTGCTTGCCCTGGCCATGAATGGGCTGGGGTTCCGCCGCATGGAGGCCCGGCTCGACGCCCGCAACAACGCGTCGGCGGCCGTGTGTGAACGGCTCGGCATGCAATTCGAGGGCGTGCTGCGCGACAACATGTACCTCAAGGGTGAATGGACGTCCGAGGCCGTCTACGCGCTCGTGCGGAGCTGATCGGGCAAAAGTGGACGCCCCGCGCGCCAACCGCCAATCAGCGCAGCTTCGTTGCCCCGATGGCGTCGGCCAGGAACGCGTAGTCCCAGGCGCGGGTCTTCCAGCCTTCGTACCGCCCGGAGGCTCCGCCGTGGCCGCCGTCCATCTCAATCTTCATCACGATCGGCGCCGAGCCCGTGGACTTGGCGCGCAGTTCCTGGACCCACTTGGCCGGCTCCACGTACAGCACACGGGTGTCATTGAAGCTGGTGACGGCCGCGATCTTCGGGTAGGCAACGGCCCGCACGTTCTCGTACGGCGTGTATTCCTTCATGTACTTGTACACCTCTGGATCGGTGATCGGGTTGCCCCACTCCTCCCATTCCAGCGCCGACAACGGCAGCTCGGGATCCAAGATGGTTGTCAGCGCATCAACGAAAGGCACCTGCGCCACGACGGCCGCATACTTTTCCGGGGCCAGGTTTGCCACGGCGCCCATCAACAGCCCGCCGGCCGAACCGCCCATGGCCGCAATGCGCGCAGGATCCACCCAGCCGGACTGCGCCAGCCAGTCCGTGGCCGCCACAAAGTCGCTGAAGGTGTTCTTCTTGGTGAGCTTCTTCCCCTCCTCGTACCAGTGCCGGCCCATCTCGCCGCCTCCGCGCACGTGCGCAATGACAAACACCACGCCACGGTCAAGCAGCGACAGTCGCGGCACCCCAAAGCCCGGATCCATGCTGACCTCGTATGACCCGTAGCCGTACACCACGCCCGCATTGGCGCCGTCGCGGGGGAGGTCGGCCCGGCGCAGCACCGACAGCGGGACCTGCGTGCCGTCGGCGGCCGTGGCCCATTCGCGTTCGGCAATGTAATCCTCGGAGCGGTAGCCGCCCAAAACGGGGGTTTCCTTGCGCAGCAACAGTTCGCCGCCGTCATCGCCAACCGGCAGCACGTAGTCGTACACGCGCGGCGGCGTGAAGTCCGAGGAGTAAACCAGCCGGATCACGGGGGACTCAAACTCGCTCCCGCCCATCGCCGCCGTGTACAGCTCCTCGTCAAAGACAGGCTCGACGGCGGCACCCTGCCCCGCAGTTCCCAGGCCTTCCAGCACCGTCACCTGGATGCGTTCAATGGTGTCCTTGCGCAGCGAAACCACCATATGGGTGGCGGTCACGGTGGCGCCGTTGACGCGCACGGAATCGTCGTGCGGGACAACGGTTGCCCACTGCTGCTCCGCCACAGGCTTGCTGAACTCGGCAGCGTCAACGAGGGAAATCATGGAGTTCACGGCGTCCCGGTCATGGGTCAGCAGGACCTTTTCGACGCCGTCCAAAAGGAAGGGCTCGGCGTCGTACAGGATCCCGGCGCTGCGCGGGATCAGCAGCTGCAGGCCCTTTTCCGGGGCGGCGAAGTCCAGGAGACGGGTTTCGCTGAACTCGGAACAGCCGATGCTGATCATCAGGTGGCGGCGGTCGGCGGACAGGCCAAAGCCCGTCCACATCGCGACGTCATCCTCTTGGTACAGGACTTCATCGGTGTCCACGGGGGTGCCCAAAACGTGGGTTTTCACTTGGTACGGGCGCCAGGAATCGTCGGCCACCATGTAGAAAAGCGTGGTGCCGTCGGGGGAGAACGTCACGCCGTAGAAGGCATTCTCAATGATGTCGGGCAGCAGCTCGCCTGTGCTTAGATCCTTGATGCGGACGGTGAAAAGTTCGTCGCCGGCGTTGTCCACGGCGTAGGCGTACAACTTGCCGTCGCGGGTGACTGCCGCGCCGCCCAGGGCAAAGAAGGGCTGCCCTTCCGCCTCAACGTTGCCGTCCAGCAGGATTTGTTCGCCCGGCACGTCCACGCCCGGCTCCACAAGCGGGGGAGTCCAATCCGCCAACGTGCCGTCGCTGCCGGCGGCCACCCGGCACTGGATGCCGTAGGCCTGGCCCTCAACCATGCGGGCGTAGTACCACCACCCGTCCTTGCGGCTTGGCACGGACAAGTCCGTCTCCTGCGTGCGGGACTTGATCTCGCTGAAGATGTCCTGGCGCAACTGCTCCTGGCCGGCGGTCACCGCATCGGTGTAGGCCTGCTCGGCGTTCAAGTGGGCCACGACCTCGGGGTTTTCCTTTTCGCGCAGCCATTCATAGTTGTCCACAAAGGTGTCCCCGTGATGGGTCCGCTCCACGGGAACGGTTTTGGCAACCGGCGGCGCCAGGGCGGAATCGGGGGCGGACGGGGTGGCTGCAGCATCGGAGAACGTCATGGATTCCACTGTATAGAGGACTGCGGCCCGCGGCAGCGGAGTATGCCAACAGCGGAGCATCCCTAAAATTCGGACCCGGCCCCAACAGCTGCTGCCCGGAGGTGACGGCGCTGAGGTGTTGACCATGGACCCTTCCCATGGAATATTTATAGAACGATCGGTCGGTAATGTTTGGGCCGGATCCGGCGGACGGCAGCAACCCCGCCCCAGCACGTGCGAAGGGTGCCTTCATGGCCGCAGGAACACAGCAGGCATTCTCGGCCGACGGCGGGCACACCCTTGATCCCGATGCTTTCGCGACGCTTCTGCTCACCGAAGCGGGGGACCGGGTGGCCGTGCAGCTCAACCGGCCCGCCGTCCGGAACGCGATTGATGCGCAGATGGTGGGCGAGCTGCACACCGTCTGCAGCCATTTGGAGGCCCATCCCAAGGTGCTGATCCTCTCCGGCATCCCGGGCGATGAAGCCACCGGCACCAAAGGGGCGTTCGCCTCGGGTGCAGACATCGCCGAGCTGCGCGAGCGCCGCCGGGACGACGCCCTGGCCGGCATCAACTCGGGCTTGTTTGGCCGCATCGCCAGGCTGCCCATGCCCGTCATCGCTGCCTTGGACGGGTATGCGCTCGGTGGCGGAGCCGAGCTGGCCTACGCCGCGGACTTTAGAATCGGCACCCGGGCCCTGCGCATGGGCCAACCCGAAACTAGTCTTGGCATCATGGCTGCCGCCGGGGCAACCTGGCGGTTGAAGGAACTGGTGGGTGAACCCGTGGCAAAACAAATGCTGCTGGCCGGGCGGATACTGACGGGCGAAGGCGCCCTGGCCGTGGGACTCGTCACCGAACTGGTGGAACAGGCCGGCTTGATGGACGCCGCCCATGCGCTCGCAGACCGGATCTGCATGCAGGACCCGAGGGCAGTGCAGGCTACGAAGCGGGTGTTTCACGCACCCCGCGAGGCGCACCCGGAGCTCGACAACCAGGAGCAGGCCGAGCTGTTTGAGTCGCCGGCCAAATTTGCGCGCATGCAGGCATTTTTGGACAAGGGCAAGAAATGACCGGCGCCGATTCCCAGCCGCTGCACTCCATGGCAGGTGTCATGGTTGGTGTCTTGGGCGGGGGCCGCATGGGCGCAGGCATTGCCCACGCTTTCCTGATGGCCGGCTGCACAGTTGTGGTGGTGGAGCGCGATGTCGAGGCTGTTGCCAGTGCCCGTCAGCGTGTGGAACTGGCCGTGGCGAAATCCCTTGCTAAAGCCACGGCCAAATCCATTGCGAAACCAGGGGAACGGGGGCTGGCCGCCGGCTCCGGCGACGGCCGTGCCGCCGGCCTTGCCAGCATCATGGAACGGCTGAGCCTGTCCACCGATTACGCTCACTTCTCCCCGTGCCGGCTGGTGGTGGAGGCCGTGCCGGAAATTCACGAGCTGAAAATGTCCGCTCTCCGCGGCGTGGAGAACAATCTGGCACCGGACGCTGTTCTTGCCTCGAACACCTCCTCCCTGTCCGTCACCGGACTGGCCTCCGGGTTGGTCCGGCCGGAAAATTTCCTGGGCCTGCACTTCTTCAACCCGGTCCCGTCGTCAACTCTTGTCGAGGTGGTTGCCGGCAGGCAGACGGGGCCCGGCCTGGTGGCCACGGCGCAGGGCTGGGTTGCAGCGCTCGGGAAGACCGCCGTCGTGGTTCATGACTCTCCCGGCTTTGCCTCATCCCGGCTGGGGGTGGCCCTGGCATTGGAGGCAATGCGGATGCTGGAGGAGGGTGTGGCAAGCGCCGAGGACATCGACAACGCCATGGTGCTTGGCTACAGACACGACACCGGGCCGCTGCGCACCACGGATCTGGTGGGCTTGGACGTGCGCCTCGAGATCGCCGACCATCTGGCCTCAACACTGGGCGAACGTTTTACGCCGCCGCAGCTCCTGCGCGACAAGGTGGCCCGCGGCGAACTCGGCCGTAAAACCGGCAAGGGATTCTTCAACTGGGGCTGACATTCGCGGATTGGCCCGCATTGCCCGAACACACCACAGGAGCCCATACGGAGAGGACGGTTTGGCGATGGCCACCGCAACGAAAGCAGAGTTTGTTCCGAGCTACATCCAGGATGCCTGGTGGACCCCGGCCGACATGCCCGGTGCCCCAGATTCCGGCGCCCCAGTGGAAGGCACGGAGGTGCGCGATGCGAGCACCGGGGTGGTGCTTGCGCAGGTGTCGGCCGAGGGGCTGGATTTGGCCGCCGCCGTCGAGCATGGACGCACGGTGGGGCAGGCCGAACTCGGCAGGCTGACCATCCACGAGCGCGCCCTGAAGTTGCGCGACTTGGCCGTCTTCCTCAACGACCGCCGTCAGGAACTGTATGCCGTCTCCGCACAAACGGGCGCCACCACGATCGATTCCATGGCGGACATTGACGGGGGCATTGGGGTGTTGTTCACCTTCTCGTCAAAGGGGCGGCGTGAATTGCCAAACGCGAACGTCATTGTGGAGGGGCCGGTGGAGGTGCTGAGCAAGGACGGTTCGTTCCTCGGCGAGCACGTCTACACGCGCATCCCCGGGGTGGCGGTGCAGATCAACGCCTTTAATTTTCCTGTGTGGGGCATGCTGGAAAAGTTTGCCCCGGCGTTCATTGCGGGGGTACCCACCATCGTCAAACCGGCCACGCCCAGCGGCTACCTCGCTGAGGCGGCTGTGCGCGCCATGCTGGAATCAGGCATCCTGCCCAACGGCTCGCTGCAACTGGTGTCCGGGGCGGCCCGGGACTTGGTGGACCGGCTGGACTACCGGGACATGGTCTCCTTCACCGGGTCCGCAAGCACCGCAAAAGTGTTGCGGAGCCACCCGAACATTGCCGACGGCGGCGTCCGCTTCACCGCGGAAACCGACTCGCTCAACGCCGCCATCCTTGGCCCCGACGCCGTTCCCGGCACACCGGAATTCGACGCGTTCATCAAATCCGTTGTCACGGAAATGACAGTCAAGGCCGGCCAAAAGTGCACCTCCATCCGCCGTGTGATCGTCCCCCACGAGGTGCGCGGCGCCGTCATCGACGCCATTGGTGACCGCCTCAGTGAACGTGTGGTGGTTGGTGACCCCCGTGCAGAAGGTGTCACGATGGGCGCGCTCGCCTCCCTGGAGCAGTTGGCGGACGTCCGCTCCGCGGTGGCGGAGATGCTTGCAGCCGGCGGCGAACTGGCGTGGGGGACCCTGGCTGCGCCCGCGGTGACTCGCGCCGACGGCTCCGTCGCCGTCGTCGAACGCGGGGCCTTCATGTCTCCGGTGCTGCTGGACTGGGCCGACGCCGAGGCCCCGGCCGTGCACACCGTCGAGGCCTTTGGTCCCGTGGCCGGCGTGCTTGGCTATGACTCGCACGACGGCGGCGACGTCACCGAGGCAGTCAGGCTCGCGGCGCTGGGGGCCGGCTCCCTCGTGGCCACGGTGTGCACGAACGACCCCGATGTTGCGCGGCAGCTGGTGACGGGAATTGCCGCCCACCACGGCAGGGTCCTGCTCTTGAACCGCGAGGACGCACGCACATCCACCGGCCACGGCTCACCCGTGCCGCACCTGGTGCACGGCGGTCCGGGGCGGGCCGGCGGCGGCGAGGAACTCGGTGGCATCCGCTCCGTCCAGCATCACATGCAGCGCACCGCCATCCAGGGGTCGCCGAACATGCTCACGGCCGTGACGGGTGTCTGGCACACCGGTGCTGACCGGACGGCCGCCGGTGACCCGGAATTTGGGGCCGTGTCAGGCGCCGTCCACCCATTCCGGAAGTCGCTGGCCGAGCTGCGCCTTGGCGACGCCTTTGCCTCTGGGCTGCGGCGCGTCACGCTGGCGGACATCACCGCCTTTGCGAACTCCACCGGGGACACCTTTTACGCCCACACCGACGCCGGGGCCGCTGAACGGAACCCGTTTTTCCCCGGCATCGTGGCGCACGGCTACTTGCTGGTTTCCTGGGCGGCAGGACTGTTTGTGGAACCAGCCCCGGGCCCCGTGCTGGCCAACTACGGGCTTGAATCGCTGCGCTTCATCACCCCGGTGGCTGCCGGCGATTCCATCCGGGTCACGCTCACCGCCAAGAAGATCACCCCGCGCGTGACTGACGAATATGGGGAGGTGTGCTGGGACGCGATCCTGCACAACCAAAACGGCGAGACCGTGGCGAGCTACGACGTGCTGACCCTCGTCGAAAAGGAACACACGATTTATGCCTGACCCCGGTGGTAGAGGTTGCGGCGTTCCCTGCGCAGGATGTCTGCGCTGTAAGGCGGGGTGAACCAGGCGGTGCCGCCGTCGAGCCTGACGGTCCAGCCCCTGTCATGGAGGTAATGGTGGTGCAGGCTGCAGCACAACACGCCGTTGTCCACGGAGGTGGCGCCACCGTCCTGCCAGGGAATGATGTGGTGCGCCTCAGCCCAAAATGGGGGAGCCATGCAGTCCGGGAACGTGCAGCCCATGTCGCGGGCCAGAAGAATTTTGCGCTGGGCGAAGGTGAACAAGCGTTGGGTGCGGCCCACATCGAGAATGCTGCCGTTGCTGTCGCGCAGCAGCGTGGTGACCTCGGAGGTGCACAGGTCCTCTTCGAACAAGGCCAAGGGGACGGGGCCGCTGTATGGGGCGGTTGCGACGCCGGTGCCGTCCATCTTGTCCAGGTCGTCCTGTGTGACGGAGAGATACAGCTGGGATTTTAGTCCGCCATTCATGGGCAGCTGGCCGGTGCGGGCAGCGAGCTGGACGCAGCTGATCAGCCCGTCGAGGAGCCGTTGCCCGTGGGTGCGCCTGTCCTTCACCGCGGGGTCGGTGCTGTCTGGGTCGATCGGATCCAATCCAGCCAGCCCGCTGTCAGAACCCGGCTCGGGCACCCACACCCCGTTGACGAGATGCGGCCACGGCTGGGAGTCGGCGGTTTCGGGCGGAGCTGTGGCGTCGGAATCCGGGGCATCGCTGGCAGCTGGACGAGTTGGCGCAGCTGGACGAGCTGGGGCAGCCGAACGAGCTGCGAAGGGGCCGGGATCATCGGGGTTCGCCTTGATCGGGCCGGAGGTCCAGATGCCGCCCGGTGGGGGAGTTGCCCAGCCGTTGCCCCATGCCGAGGAACCCAGACTGTCACGGAACCAAAACCACTTTTCGCCTTCAAATCGGGGTGGGACTGCATGGGGTGGCGCGTCCGGTGGCCGTGGCGGAATGTCCTCCGGTGCCAGCGGCTTGCGCCACCCAGGGCCCGCCGTTGCGGGCGGCTTGATCGGTGGCTTTCGCCACGTGGATCCGTCGTCACCGGTGGACGGGGTCCACAATGGCTGCTGCGGGTCTTGAACCGGATGATCCTGGCCGGCAGTGTCCAGCAATTTCTCCAGCAGGTCCGATTGCCCGGGCATGGGCTGCTTGGGGCTGCTGGCCCAGCCGATGCCGCCCATCAGGTGTTCATACTGGGGGATGGTCATGAACCCGTCGATGTGGATCAGTCCCTTGCGCGGCCGCCGGAAAAAGATGCCCTGCTTGGCCACCAGATCGGCCTCGGAGGGCTTTTGCCCGTCGGGGTCGAGCAGCGCCAGGGCGTGCCTGCCAAGGATGCGCAGGATGTCGGGCGGTTCATCCTCGGCCTGCCGGGCAAGCATCTCCTCGAGCCCCCGGGGCGTGTCCTCGGGGATGCGGCCTGAATCGGCAAGCCGTGCGGCCTCATCGACAAACCCGGAAATGATGAGGGCTTGTTCGGCGGAAATGCGTCCGGTGAACAGGGCCGAACCAAGAATGGGTTGGCTTGGCGTCGGCGCCGCCTGCGCCAGCGGGTCGGTGCTGGCCAGGAAATGGCCGGCCAAGCGGATGCGGCGGGCAGCCTCGGCCCGGCTGAGTTTCAGGGAAGAGGTCAGGAGTTCGGTTGGTTTCCGGGCGCAAGTCTCTTCGTACCGCCCGGCGTAGACGCGGTCGGACAGTTCCCCTGCCGCCTGGACAAGCAAACCCTGCAGGTGCCTGTTGAGATGCTCCAGGTTTTGCGCCCAGGCCACAGCCTCCTCATCGGTCAGCGAACCAAGTTCCATGCCAAGGGGCGACGAAACGAGAGGCTGTTCCTCCGCAGTGGAGTGTTCCGGCGTGGCATGTTCCGTTGCTGCGGTCCGCAGCAGGGCTTCGGCAAGACCCAGCAGCTGGTGAATGTGTTCACCAGCAACGCTGCCGTCCTGTGCGGAGCCGGGCTGTCCCGGCACCTTTGCCGTTGCTTCCATGTCTCAAACTTTACCCACGGGGTCTGACATTCTACGACGAAAGAAGCGTTTTGTGGATAACTCTCGAATCCAGTCGAACTGTGGAGGAAAGTCCTGCTGAAACCGGTGCCGCTCCCGCTATCCCCGCAGGCCCTGGAAGGACATGGCGATGACGTCGTCGGCGAGCTTTTGGACGGACAGGCTCCCGCCGGGCTTGTACCATTCCACGATCGAGTTGATGGTGCCGAACAACAGCCGGGTAATCGTGCCGGGCGCGATGTCGGTGCGCAGTGAACCGTCTTGCTGTGCTGCCGAAACGAGCCCGGTGATGGTGCGGTCAAAGGCACGGCGCCGGGCCAGGGCATCACGTTCCATCTCGGTGTTGCCGCGCAGCCGCAGCAGCAGTGTCACAAACGGCAGCTTTTCCACGAGCACCGCGACTGTCCCCCTGAGCACAAACTCAAGGCGGGAGTCGGGCGCTCCGGTGGTGGCGCCGTCGAGCATTAAAATGCCCTCGAGGCCTCCCAGGGCCTCTTCAAGGGCCAGCCGCAGCAGCTCTTCCTTGGACGGGACATGGTGGTAAATGGCGGACTTGGAGATGCCCAGGTGCCCGGCCAGGATCCCCATGGAGGCGGCCTCGTAGCCGTGCTTGTTGAAGACCTCGACGGCGATCCGCAGCACTGACTGCTGGTTGTAGCCGGGCCGGCCCCGCTTGGACGAGGTGGTGTGGGCTGCTGGGGCGGGGTTGGGCATGGTTCCTAGTTTCTCACGGCCGATTCACTTCACGTGCTTGTTGGGAACGGTCCGGCTGCGCCCGCGGAATTCAGCCACCACTGTCGAAATGCCGCCGTCTGCGGCTGTGACCTGGACGTCGTACAGGCCGCTGCGGCCCTGCTGCTGGCGGCGGTTGGCGACGGCGGTGAGGCGTTGGCCGGTGTGGGTCGGCGCCAAAAAATTGACGTCGACGCCGGACGCAACCGTCACGAAGCCGGCGCCGCCCTGCGCGGGGTTGCAGGCCAGGGCGAACGCGGAATCCGCGAAGGCGAAGACCATGCCGCCGTGGGTGACGCCAAAGCCGTTCATCATTTCAGGGCGCAGGGTCATGGTGATGGTCGCGTGGCCGTCCTCGAGCCCCAGCACCTCGATGCCGAGCCAATCGGACGCGCTGTCGTTCGCCAGGAGATGGTGTTGTGGTGCGGCCCCGTTGGACGTCATCTGCCGCTCCTTGTTTTTGTTACCGAATGTTCATTAGGTAATACCCTGCCGCACCGTCTGTCAACCCGCCGGCTGCCCCGGAAGATCATTGACGGGGCTGGCGGCCGCGCGATATCCTGAACGAACGGTCGGTAATTAATGCCGGCATCACAACGAGGAGTTGCCATGGCGCAGATCGTGCAGCCCGGGGGCCGTCAACCCCGGAACCAAGGGTCGGCCGGCGCGCCCGCTGCAGGGCCGGCTCCGGAACGCGGAGCCGGAAACGGAGCCGAGTCCGGCAATGAAGGGGAAGCCGCCGCTGAAGGCCTGGCCAACTTTGACCGGATCATCGCCAAGGATTCCCGCGTGGAACCCAGGGATTGGATGCCGGAGAACTACCGCCATGCACTGGTGCGCCAAATCTCCCAGCACGCCCACTCTGAAATCATCGGCATGCAGCCGGAGGCCAACTGGATCACCCGCGCGCCAAGCCTCAAGCGCAAGGCCATTCTGATGGCCAAGGTCCAGGACGAAGCCGGGCACGGGCTGTACCTGTACTCTGCGGCAGAGACGCTCGGCACCACGCGCGACGACATGATGGCCGCCTTGGTGGCCGGCAAGGCCCGTTACTCCTCCATCTTCAACTACCCCACGGTGACGTGGGCGGACATGGGCGCCATTGGCTGGATGGTGGACGGCGCCGCCATCTGCAACCAGGTGCCGCTGTGCCGGGCGTCCTACGGACCGTACGCACGGGCCATGGTCCGTGTCTGCAAGGAGGAGTCGTTCCACCAGCGGCAGGGCTTTGAGATCTTGTTGGAGCTGGCCAACGGCACTCCGGAGCAAAAGGAGATGGCCCAGGACGCGGTCAACCGCTGGTATGCGCCGTCGTTGATGATGTTTGGCCCGCCGGATGACGACTCGCCGAACTCCAAGCAGTCAATGGCGTGGAACATCAAGCGCTTCAGCAACGACGAGCTCCGCTCCCGCTTTGTCGGGATGCTGGTCGAGCAGGCCAAGGTGCTGGGCTTGGCGCTGCCCGATGACAGGATCCGGTTCGACGAAGACACTAAAAAATGGGAGCACGGCCCGCTCGACTGGGCGGAATTCAAGGAAGTCCTGGCCGGCCGCGGCCCCTGCAATGCACAGCGTCTGGAGCGCCGCCGGTCAGCCCATGAGGACGGTGCCTGGGTGCGCGAAGCCGCTGCCGCCTACGCCGCCAAACAAGAGGCCCGCAGCCACCAGCCCACCCGGGCGACGCAGGCTGCATAGCCATGTGCCCTGCCGAAAAATCATCTAAAAGCACGACGCCGGCACTCTCGCCGGGTGCCCCCGGCTGGCCCCTGTGGGAGGTCTTCGTCCGCTCAAACCGAGGATTGAGCCATGTCCACGCCGGTTCGCTGCACGCCCCCGACGCGGCGATGGCGCTGCGCAATGCCCGCGATCTGTACACCCGCCGCAACGAGGGCGTGTCCATTTGGGTTGTCCCGTCGGGCGCCATTGCCTCCTCCGACCCGGACTCAAAGGGCGCCTTCTTTGAATCCCCGCAGGGCAAGGACTACCGGCACGCCACCTATTACACGAAGAGCGAAGGGGTGAAACACCTGTGATCCCCACCGGCTCCCAACCCTCGCAAGCTCGGGCCGGGTCCCTCGCCGGCGTGGGCCCATCCGGCGTGGGCCCACCCACCCCTTACGCACTGGGCGACTCCTCTGCCTCAGCCACCCGCATCACCCCCGGCTTTGCGCTCCGTCCCGAAGACATTGTGCTCGCCGCCGCGCAGGGCGCGGCGAAGCCCAGCGAGGACGTCGCCGACTATGCGCTGCGCCTGGGCGATGACGCGTTGATCCTTGCCCAGCGGCTGGGACACTGGATCTCCCGCGCCCCGGAACTTGAGGAAGACGTGGCGCTGGGCAATATCGCCCTTGACCAGCTGGGCCATGCCCGCTCCTTCCTCAGCTATGCAGGGGCCGCCTGGGGCAAAACGGAGGACGAGCTCGCCTACTTCCGCCGCGAAGCCGAGTTTCGTTCCGCGCACCTGTTTGAGCAGCCCAACGGCGACTTTGCCGCAACCATTGCCAGGCAGTTCATCGCGGCCAGCTACCAATTCCCGCTCTACCGCGCGCTGAGCCACTCCACCGACCCCATGCTGGCCGCCATCGCAGCCAAGGCGGTCAAGGAGGTTGACTACCACCTGGACCACAGCACCCAGTGGGTCCTGCGCCTTGCCGGCGGCACCGCGGAGTCCCGGCGCCGCATGGAGGCCGGCTTCAAGGTCATGTGGCCGTTTGCCGGTGAGCTGTTTGAGGACGATCCGCTGACAGCGCGGCTGGGCGGGGCCGCCGTCGTGCCTTCATCCTTGAAGGAGGAATTTGGGCGCACCACCGGGGCCATCCTGGCCGAGGCGGAGCTGGACGTGTCGGAGCATCCCATGGCCACCGGCGGCGGGCGTCGCGGGCAGCACTCCGAATACCTGGGGTTTGTGCTAGCCGAGATGCAGGTTCTGGCGCGCGAATTTCCGGGGGCGGGCTGGTGACGGTGATGGCAACGCGGGCGCACTCGATCCACCAGGCGGCCTGGGACGTGGCTGCGGCCGTGTGCGACCCCGAAATCCCCGTGCTCACCATCGCCGATCTGGGCATCCTGCGCAGCGTTGAGATGAGCAGCGCCGGCAAGCCCGCCGTGCAGGTCACCATCACGCCCACCTATTCCGGCTGCCCGGCCATGGAAGCCATCCGGGACGACATCCTGGCCGCGTTTGCCCGCGCCGGCTGGCCTGACGTGGAGGTGGCGACGGTGCTGTCCCCGGCGTGGACCACGGACTGGATGAGCGCCGCGGGCCGGGCCAAGCTGGAGGAATACGGGATCGCCGCACCCAGCGGCCAATCGCGCGCGGGCGGCCACAGCGGCCCGGTCCGGCTGGCACTTCAGGTGAAATGTCCGCAATGCCGCTCGCTCAACACCAAGGAAATCACCCGCTTCGGTTCCACCTCCTGCAAGGCGCTCTACGTCTGCCAGGACTGCAAGGAACCGTTCGACTATTTCAAGGTGCTTTGATGAGTGTCCCCGTTGACGCTGCGGCCAGGCGCCGGGCCTCCTTCCATGCACTCACAGTCAGCGCGGTCCGCCGCCTCACCGAAGACGCCATCGAGGTCAGCTTCGCGATCCCGGCTGAGCTGGCCGGACGCTACGACTACCTGCCCGGCCAGTATGTGGCCCTGCGCGTCCGGCGCCCGGACGCCGACGGCGTGCTCCGGGAGGTGCGCCGCAGCTACTCCATCTGTGCCGTGCCAACCGAATTCGCGGACGGCAGCTCCGAGATCAAGGTGGCCATCAAGCGCGACATTGGCGGGGAATTTTCCACCTGGGCCAACGCCGAACTGGCCGCGGGCGCCGTCATGGAGGTCATGAGCCCGATGGGGGCGTTCATTTCCAGGCACGCCTCCGGCGTGGGCACCTCGTCATCAGGCGCCTCCGGCCCGGACGTCGCCAATGTGCTCAACAGCATGAACCACCCCGAGGCGCTGGCCGGCCGTGCCGGAACATACGTTGCCATTGCGGCCGGTTCCGGCATTACGCCGGTCATGGCGCTCGCAAGGTCGCTCCTGGCGGGCAACGCCGCGAGCTGCCTTGACCTGGTGTACGCCAACAAGGCCACCATGGATGTGATGTTTCTGGAGGAATTGTCCGATCTGAAGGACAGGTATCCACAACGTTTTGCCCTGCACCATGTGCTCTCCCGCGAACAACGAATCGCACCTCTGATGAGCGGGCGCCTCGACGCGGAGAAACTTGAGATCCTGCTGGACACCGCCATCCACGCCGACGACGTCGACGAATGGTTCCTCTGCGGACCCTTTGACCTGGTCCAGCTTTGCCGGGACGTGCTGGCGGCCCGCGGCGTGCCGCGCGAGCGGATCCGCTTTGAACTGTTCAGCACCGGCCGCCCCGACCGTCCCGAGGGCCAGGCCGGCCGGCCGGTCCCAGTCGACGAGTCGGAGGAAGCGTACCAGATCACCTTCACCCTCGACGGGCTCACCGCTGACGTCCGCAGCCCCGTCCATGCCCGCGAATCCATCCTCAATGCCGCCCTGCGCGTGCGTGCCGACGTCCCCTTCGCCTGCGCCGGCGGCGTGTGCGGCACCTGCCGGGCCAGGCTGGTGTCGGGCAAGGTCGAAATGGAGGAAAACTATGCGCTGGAGCCGGAGGAGCTTGAGCGCGGCTACGTCCTCACCTGCCAGTCCCGACCCACCACCCCCGCCGTCAGCGTTGACTACGATGTTTGAGGAGCTCCCGTGATTGAACTGAGCATTGCCGGCGGCGTGGCCGAGATTGTCCTGAACGCCCCGCACAAACTCAATGCGCTCGACGGGGCTGCCCTCGCGGAATTGTCCCAGGCGTACGACGACGCCGCTGCCGCCGCGACCCTTGCTGCCGGCTCGCCGGGAGGCGTCCGGGCGCTGCTGCTCCGGGGTGCTGGACGGGCGTTTTGTGCGGGCCGCGACATTGCCGGGATTGAGGCCGCCACCGACGATGTCAGCGGCTACCTCGACGGGCTTCTGGCCCCGCTCCTGCGGAAGATGAGCCACTTCCCGGCACCAACCTTCGCCGCTGCGCAGGGCGCCTGCCTGGGCGTGGGGCTGGGCCTGCTGATCGCCACGGACGTCGTCTACGTCGCTGAAAGCGCCAAGATCGGTTCCCCGTTTGGCAATCTCGGGGCCACGCTGGATTCGGGCGGGCACTGGCTGTTCACCGAGAGGCTGGGTGCGCACCGCACCCTTGACCTTATATATACGTCGGATTTAATCAACGGCACGGAAGCGGTTGCCGCCGGGTTGTTCAGCCGTGCCATGCCGGGGGAGGAACTGCTGGACTTCACCCGGGCCGCGGCGGCCAAGGCGGCCACCGGGCCCACCCAGGCGTTCATCGCCAGCAAAACCCTCGTGGCAGCGATCCGGGAGCAGCGGCTGGGACTGTGGGACGCCGTCGTGCTGGAAAATACGGCGCAGGCGGAACTGTCGAAAACAGCCGACTATGCGGAAGGTTTCGATGCGTTCACGGCCAAGCGGAAACCAGGTTTCACGGGACGTTAGCGGGGTTCGCTGCCTGCAAGGAGGAGCGGCAGGCCGGCCCCTCGAAGGGCCCCGGCCTTGACGGGACGGCCCGAGACGGCCAGCAACAAATCGATGGCCGATCCGCAAACCTCCGGGCCCCGGCCCCTGGCGTAGTCGGCGTCGCTTGCCTTGAGATGAACCTTCTGCCCGCGTTGTTTGCCGCCGCCCATGGAGACGCTCGTGCCGAGCTGATAGTCCAAGGCTGCAACAACGCCGTCGACCGGGTAGCTTGCGGAGATCCCCAGCGGTTGGCGAATGTCTTCACCGTGGACAAAGGCCTCCACGAGGCGGGTGGCGAGCGCGGCCGGCGGCGTGCCGGTGAGCTCAATCGCCGCCCGCATCGCAGCCAGGGTCCCGGCGGGATCGGCCCGCCTCTCCCTGCGCACCCCGGCCTCGTTGTCCTTGTCGAAGTCGAACCGTGCAGTGATCATCCCCCGCACGAAACTGCGCCGGTTCGTCTTGGCCGAGTCCACGAGGTGTGCCAGGACATCATGGACAACCCAGCCGTGGCAGAGGGAGGGGGTCTCCCATTCCGCGCCCTCGAGTTTTTCCAAGTCGCGGACCAGCGCACGTCGTTCATCGTGGACCATTGACCAAACCGTTGGACCCGTCAGCTTCCTCATGGGCCCATCCTTGCAGCTTTTGGTCCCGGCCTACTTCCGGCCGGTGAAATGCTCCATGGATTTGTAGACGCCAAACACGCGCCCGGCCACCACGTCCCAGGCGGCGGTCGGCAGGACTCCGCGCAGGGCCGTGCTCAGTTTCACCGTCCACGGCATCATCAGCATGGGTGTGCCCTCCTTCATGGCACGCCACACGCGCTCCGTCACGGCGCCGGGTTCCATGAGCGGGGTCATGAGCGGCCCCCGGGCCCCTTCAAACATGCCGGTCTTGATGTAGGACGGGCAGAACGTTGTCACCTTGATGTGGTCGTGGCCCGCCTGGGCCAGTTCCAGCCGGAGGGAGTCGCTCCACCCGATCACGGCCCACTTGGAGGACGAGTAAACGCTCATGCGCGGATTGGCAAGCAGCCCGGCCGCCGAGGCCACATTTACGATCCGGGACGTCCTGCCGCCCGCGATCATGGCCGGCAGGAATTCCCGGGTGATGTGCATCAGGGCCAATGTGTTGATGGCCATGGTCGCCGCAATGTCGCTGCGCTGGTCGTGCTCCCAAAAGTACTTGCCGCGCACAATGCCGGCGTTGTTGATCAGAATGTCGGGGGTGCCGACGTCGTTGCGCACCTTTTCCGCGGCTGCCTCGATGTCCTCCAGCTTGCTGACATCGACCACATAGCTGTGGATCTGCGAGCCCCTGCCGCCCAGTTCGGCGACCGCCGCCGCCAGCTGCTCCCCGTTGACATCCCACAGGACAACATGGGCGGCGTGGTCGGCAACCGCCAGATGCGCATACATCCTGCCCATCCCCATGGCGGCTCCGGTGATCAGGACGGTGGCATTGGACAGGGAATCGATGGTGCCGTTCATTGCTGCTCCTTGGGGATGGGTGTGCTGGGGCTTGCTGTGTTGGGACTGGGTGTGTTGGGGTGCGGGGAGTCGGCGGGGATGAGCTTGCCCGGGTTCATGATGCCCTCGGGATCGAGCGTGTCCTTGATGCCGGCCAGCACCTTGATGCCGAGGCCCCCGATTTCTGCGCCCAGGTACGGGGCATGGTCCATTCCCACGGCGTGGTGGTGGGTGATCGTGGCGCCGGCCGCGACGATCGCCTGTGACGCGGCCGCCTTGACCCGGGCATTTTGCGCCAAGCCGTCCTCCTCCAACCCGGACAGGAAGGTGAAGTACAGCGAGGCGCCGTCGGAGTACACATGGGAGATGTGCGTCTGGACATAGGCCCCCGCGCCGTCGTGCCCCAGGGCATCGAGGATGGCCTGCCGGACACTGCGGTAAGTCTCCTCAACCCGGCCCCAGGTTGCGGATGTTTCGAGGGTTTCGACGTAGACGCCGCGGGTCAGCAACTCATCGCGCAGGTACGGGCCGCTGAACCTCCCGTGTTCCCAGGACTTCCCCGGCATGGGCCCGAGCGGGATGCCGGCGGCACGGCGCAGGATCCGTGCGCTGCGGCGCCTGCGCGCCCGGATCTGGCGGCTGTCGCCTTCCCAGACAAAGAGGGCCAGGGCCGGCGTCTTTTGTCCGCGGACCGAGAGGTAGCGTGAGAGCGCACCGGTCTTCCAGCCGCCGAGTTTAAAGGTCGACGCCGTCTCATCCGTGTCGCTCAACCTGCACACGTGCGGCATGTCGCCGCGGACACCGTCGTGCCGGAGCTGGCGCATGGCGTCGGCGCCGGCCGCAAACGACGGGAAGGCCCACGAGCCGTACACCTTGTCCGCGGGTGCCGGGGACACCTTCAGCGTGGCACTGGTGATGACGCCGAGGGTGCCTTCGCTGCCGACGACGACGTCGAGCAGCTTCGGCCCCGCAGCCGTGCCGGGTGCAGGGGAGCCGGCGGTGAGCGGGCCCATGGGCGTCTCCAGATGGGCTGACTTCACCAGGT
Source organism: Specibacter sp. AOP5-B1-6 (assembly GCF_052376555.1). Classification (NCBI taxonomy): domain Bacteria; kingdom Bacillati; phylum Actinomycetota; class Actinomycetes; order Micrococcales; family Micrococcaceae; genus Specibacter; species Specibacter sp. AOP5-B1-6. Next base: position 83,487 of record NZ_JBQSVT010000006.1, on the reverse strand, counting down.
CGTCCGAGCGGCCGTAGCCGGTGGAGGACTGGCCGGAAGAGCGCGTCGCAACGTAACCTCCCAGCGTCGCCTCCTGGTGGCTCTGCGGAAAATGTCCCAGCGTGAAGCCGTGCGGGGCCAGCGCCGCTTCGATGGCAGGGCCCCTGATGCCGGCCTCAAACGAAGCCGTGCGGGACAGCGGGTCAAGGTGCAACAACCGGTCCATGCGCCGCATGTCAAGGGTGATGACGCCGTCGAACCGTCCGCGCAAGGGCTCCACACCGCCCACCACCGACGTGCCGCCGCCAAAAGCCACAACCGCCAGTTTCCGTTTCACGCACAGGGCCAGGATGTCACCGACCTCGTCGCTGCTACCGGGGAAGACGACGGCGTCGGGGGCGTCAAGCGCATCGCCGCTGCGGCGCCGCAGGAGGTCCGGCGTGCTCTTGCCGCCGGCGTGCAGGATGCGTTCAGTGGCATCCGTTGCGACATGCTCCGTGCCCGTGATGGACCGGAGTTCGGCCAGCACCTCGTCCCCGATGCCGACGGGCCCAACCCGGACATCGGCCAGGTCCACGGGAGGGTGGACGGACGCAACAGTGGCCAGCCCGAGCGTGCGGCGCAGATACTCCAGCGCGCCGGGGGCCAGGGGCTTGGCGCGCGCCGGATCGCCCCAGCCGTACCAAACCGAGCGGGAAATTTCTTCTGTGAGATGCGACACCATGAGATACAGTGTGACACATGAAGTCACAACGTACCAGCACTCAGGTTGATGGAAAGCTCCTCGCCGCCATCCGCGACTCGGTGGTGCTCCACGGCGTCAGGCGCACCACGGCGAACGACATTGCCGAACGGGCAGGCATGTCCCGCATGACGTTTTATCGCCGCATGGGATCGGTGGAGAACGCCGTGCTGGCGGCCCTGACCCAGGAATTCCGCAGCTCCACCGGCGCTGTGCGAACGGGCGCGCCCGCCGGCTCCGGACGCGATCAGCTGGTGCACTTCGCCGTGGAAAGCGTGCGGGTGTTTGCGACATCGGAGCTGCTGGCCTCGATCGCCGAGCGCGACCCGGAGTTCCTAATCCCCTATGTCACTGACAGATTCGGGGCGAGCCAGCAGCTCATTCTCGAGCAGTTGCAGGCTCTGCTCAACACCGGTGCCGCCGACGGCAGCATTGAGCCGGCTGCGGGCACCGCCGTCACCCTGCTGCTCGCGGTCCAAGGCGTGGCACTGTCCTCGCGGGTGCTCCTGAAGATGGGCGCCTTCGACGACGCACTGACGGAACTGGCGAAAATGCTGGAACGCTACCTCACTCCGGCGGCAGCCGGCAGTGTCAACAGCGCCGTGAACAACAAGCCGCAAGGGGCCTGACCATGGCCAGTCCAGCCAACCCAGCCAGTCCAGCGATCCCGAACCCGAGCTGGCTCAACGACGAAACGCGCCGGCGTTCGTTGGACCACGTGGCCGGGCACACCGTGGATCTGGCCGTCGTGGGCGGGGGCATCACCGGGGTGGGGGTGGCCCTGGACGCGGTCAGCCGGGGCGTGAGTGTTGCGCTGCTGGAGGGCAGTGACCTCGCCTCCGGCACCAGCGGCTACAGCTCCAAGCTCATCCACGGCGGGCTGCGGTACCTGGCCAAAATGGACTTCCCCGTCGCCTGGGAATCAGCCGTGGAGCGGCGCTGGCTGATGAGCCGCATCGCCCCGCACCTCGTCCACCCGCTCGCCTTTGTCATCCCGGACGCCCGCAGCGCACCCGCGTGGGAAGGGTTGGCGGCCGGGGCCGGCGTCGTCATTTACGACGTGCTGCGCAGGCTCTCCGGACTGGGCAGCTCGGTGCTGCCGCGCCCCCAGCTGCTGTCCCGCCAGGCGGTGGGCGCCGTGGTGCCGGCGCTGGACGGGAAGGCGCTGCGCCGCGGCTATCTCTACTGGGACGGACAGCTGGCCGACGACGCCCGGCTGGTGCTCGGTGTCGCCCGGACGGCGGCGGGGCTGGGTGCGCACATCCTGCGGGACGTGAAGGTGACGGCCATGACGGCGGACAGCATCGATGCCGTTGACACCAGGACGGGTTCGCCGGTGCGCATCCAGGCAGGCAGCGTGGTGAACGCCACGGGGGTGTGGAGTGCCGATTTTGAACCGCAGCTGAGCGTGAAACCCAGCCGCGGCACGCACCTGGTGGTCCGGGCCGAGCGGCTGGGCAATCCCCACGCCGCCCACACCGTCGCGGTGCCGGGACACTTTGGCCGGTACGTATTCGTCCTGCCCCAGCCCGGCGGCGTCGTCTACATCGGGCTCACCGATGAGGAGGACCACACGGCCGACGGGCACCATCCCAGGGTTCCGAAGCACGACGTCGGCTTCCTCCTGGACATTGTCAACACCACCTTGGCCGTGCCGCTGAGCCGCGATGACATTGTGGGCACCTTTGCCGGTCTGCGGCCGCTGGTGGAAGTTGCGAAAGGTCACGGCGACGCAGGCGCCGCAGGCGTTGCAGAGACCGGGGGCACAGCCGACATTTCCCGGCGCCACCTGGTCCGGGATGTCCCGGGGACACCCATCACGGTGGTGGGCGGGAAGATGACCACCTACCGGCGCATGGCCCAGGATGCGGTTGACGCCGTCACCTCCCGGCTCGGCATCGAGGCGCCCTGCCGCACCAAGACCCTGCCGCTCGTGGGCGCCGGATCCGTGCAGCAGCTCAGCGCCGTTGCCGCCCCCGCACGGCTGGTGGCGAAATACGGCACCGAGGCTGCTGCCGTGCAGGCGCTCGGCCGGCAGTTCCCGCACCTTGCGGAGCCCTTGTTTGACGGGACGGACATCACCGGTGCCGAACTGCTGTTCGCGGTGCAGGCGGAAGGGGCCGCCAGCGTCGAAGACCTGCTGGAACGGCGCACCCGGTTGGGGTTTGTGCCCGCCGACGCGCGGAAGGCGCGGGGCCCGGCTGAGCAAATTCTGGCACTGGCAGCATCGCTGGCCGCTAGCGAAGGAGCAAGCAAGTGAGCGCCGTGGTGCGCGGCAGCGCACTGCTGCTGGTGAACCCGACGTCGGGCAACGGGCGCGGCCTGCGGCTGTTGCCGCGGACGGCACAGGCCTTGCGGGATGCGGGTTTCTCCCTTGAAATTTCAGTCACGGCAGGCCTGGCGGATGCCACGGCACAGGCGCGTGCGGCCGCACCGGGCAGCCTGGTGGCGGTCCTGGGCGGGGACGGTTTCCTTGGGGCCGTCGCCGCAGGGGCACGGGAGTCGGGCGCCGTCGTGCTTCCCCTGGCCGGGGGTCGGGGCAACGACACGGTGCGGCGGCTGGGGCTGGCACTTGACCCGCTCAAGGCGGTCCGCAGTCTCGACCGGCTGAGCGTGCGCAAACTCGACCTGGGACTCGCCAACGGGCGGCCCTACCTGGGTGTCGCCAACGCCGGCTACGACGGCCTGGCCAACGAATACGGCAACAAGGCGCGCCTGAACCTGGGCCCGTTCGTGTACCTGTACGGCGGGATCAAGGCCTTTCTGGAATGGAAGAACGTGACGTTTACGGTGAGTGTGGACGATCAAGTGAGCACCTTCCCGGGGTGGCTTGTCGCCGTCGGCAATGTGGGCCAGTACGGTGGCGGGCTGCGGATCTGCCCGCAGGCCAAGGCGGACGACGGCCTGCTCGACGTGGTCTCCCTGGGCCGGGCCACAATTCTCGGCGTGGCGGCCACTTTTCTGCGCTCCTACCGGGGCAGCCACCTGGGGCAGCCGAACATCAGCTTCACAAGGGGGAGCACGGTAGTGATCAGTGCCAGCAAGCCGTTGAACCTCTACGCCGACGGCGAGAAGGTGGCAGCACTGCCGGCAGTGGTGGAAATCGTGCCACGGGCGGTGAAGTTCCTGGTCCCGGCGGACTCCCTGGCGTTCTCTTAAGCCGCAGTGGGCTCAGTCTCAGTGGGCTCAGCGGCGCGGCCACGGGCAAGGAACGGCCACGCAACGGTCAGGGCACCAAGCACGAGAAGGAGCAACGCCTCACCGGGGAAATCAAGGGCGCGCAGGGCAATCGCGGCGGCCAGGTACGGCAGGGCCGCCCATTTCAGCGGCGTGTGCTTCAGCCGGCTTCCCCAGGCAAAAAGCATGATGGAAAAGTACAGGCTCAGTTCAAAGCGTGCCGACCACTCGACGAAGAAAAAGATGGCGCCCAGAATGACCAGGACCCCGGCGGCCGAGACGGTCTGCCGGCGGGTCTCCGTCCGGCTCGCGGAGGATTGGCCCGCGACAGTCCTGCGTGTGAGGGACAACGGGAGCCACAGCAGCACGGCACAGATGGCCGGAATCAGCGGTGCCAGAATGAACACCGGAGTGCTGATGGCGGCGGGGTTGCCGGAGCCCAGGAACAACAGCAGCCCCGAGAACAGTGCCCCGAGGCCGGCCACTGTGAAGATCAGGCCGTTGACCGCCGGCGCCTCCTGTGCCGCGATGGCGGATTGGTCGGCAACAGGTTGGGCAGCGGTGGAGGACGTCATGGGTCAATCGTCGCAGGTTAAGACGCGACCACCCGCACGGGCGATCAGTTCAAGGGCCGGGTGCCTTCCGGCAGGGCGCCGTTGTCCATCAGTGCGGTGGCGGCGTCGGCCAGGGCGGTGAGGGCGACGCGCTGCATCCACGGGCCGTAGGAGATCCTCGCGACGCCCAGTTCCTGCAGTTTGGCCGGCGTGAGTGAGCCAGGCACGTTGATGACGCTCACCTTTCCGTGCCCGATGCCGGCCACGAGTGCCTGCACCGTGGGTTCGTCGAGCTTGCCGGGGACAAAGATGCAGGAGGCGCCCACGTCCAAGAATGCCCGGCCCCGCTCGATGGCGGCCGCAAGCACCTCGGCGGGGTCCTTGTCCGCACCGAGGAGGAACGCGTCGGTGCGGGCGTTTAAGACAAAGTCAATGCCCTCGGCAGCCCCGGCGTCCGCGGCCTGCTTCATGCGGGCCACGGCGTCGGGCAGTGGAATCATCTGGTCTTCGATGTTGGCGCCCACCACGCCGGCAGCAATGGCCTTGCGGACTGTTTCGCCGGGATTCCCGTAGCCACGGTCCAAGTCCGCCGTGACGGGCAGTTCCGTGGCGGCGGCGATGCGCCCCACGGCCTCGAGCATGGTGGCCAGGGGGATGTGCTCGCCGTCCTCGTAGCCGTGCGACGCGGCGATCGAGTGGCCGGCGGTTGCCAGGGCCCGGGTGCCGGGGAGGTCGGCAATGACCTTGGCGCTGACCACATCCCACACATTGGCCAGCTGCAGGACTTCCGGGGCTTGGTGGAGGCGGAGGAATTCGGTGGCCTTGGACGCTGAGTTCACAGTTGTGGGGGTCATGGCCCCAGCGTAGCCCGGGCACCTGGATTCCAACAGCCCGATTTCAACAGCAGGTGCCCGGGTCTACAGTGGAGCCAGTGAGCAAAAACTCGAAACCCGGCGACTTTAGCCTGTGGTCCATTGCCATCCCGGCATTTGGGCCATCGTTGTTGTTTGGCATCGGTGAAGGGGCGATTCTGCCCGTCATTCCTCTCAGTGCCCGCGGCATGGGATCGACCCTTGCCGGGGCGGCCCTGGTGGTGGCGTTGATTGGCATCGGTTCACTCGTCAGCAACATTCCGGCATCAATGATCACCGCCAAATTTGGTGAGCGGATCGGCATGGTCGGGGCCGCCGCACTCAGCCTGAGCGCCCTGATGCTGTGTGTATTTGCCACCCAACTCTGGCTTTTTGCGGTTGGGATCCTCCTCATTGGCGCGGCCTCGGCCGTGTTCAACCTGGCCCGCCAAAGCTACCTCACCGAGGCTGTTCCGCCCATCCTGCGGGCACGGGCCATGTCAACGCTGGGTGGAGTGGGCAGGATCGGCTTGTTTGCCGGACCGTTCATTGGTGCCCTGGTGATTCACCTGGTGGGGCTCGTCGGGGCTTACTGGGTGGCCGCCGTCGCCGTGGCCGCCGCCGGAGCACTGGCGCTCTGGCTGCCGGACCTTGTCAGTGACCAGGGCGCCAGGGTCATGGGGCCGGCACCCACCCTGCGCTCCCTGATTGCCGCGCACAAGGACATTTTCCTCAGTGTGGGGGTCGGCATCTTGTTTGTGAGCGCCGTGCGGTCCGCCAGGCAGGTCGTGGTGCCGCTGTGGGCCGACAACCTTGGCCTGAGCCCGGCCGCCACCTCGCTGATCTACGGAATGTCCGGGGCCATCGACATGCTGGTCTTTTATCCGGCCGGAAAGGTCATGGACAGGAAGGGACGCACCTGGGTTGCCATCCCGTCAATGGTGTTGATGGGCGTTTCGCTGCTGCTGATGCCGCTGACAACGGGCGCCGTGTCGCTGCTGCTGGTGGCCCTGCTGATCGGTTTTGGCAACGGCATCGGCTCCGGGCTGATCATGACCCTGGGCGCCGACTATGCGCCGCGCCACGGCCGGGCCCAATTTCTGGGCATGTGGCGCTTCATCTCCGACATTGGCGGCTCCAGCGGGCCCGCCATCCTTGCCGGCCTGACGGCTGTGGTGAGCTTGTCCTTCGGCATCGCCGCCACCGGCCTGTTGGGGCTGGCGGCTGCTGCCGTGCTCGGATATTCGGTGCCCCGCCACAAACCGATCGAGCGCTGAGCGGCGCCGAAAGAAATTTGTTGACGTCCGGGGCGGGGCCGCGAATCATGGAATCATGAGCGCACAATTTGAGCCGGTCTGGCGTGCCTTGGAGGAGAAGGTTGCCTCGGGCTGGGCGCCCGGGCTGGTGGCAGGCATCAGGCACCGCGGGACCACGGAAATATTTGCAACAGGTGTGCGCACGCTGGGACTGGACGCGCCGATGCGCGACGACACGCCCTTTAGGGTCTCCTCGCTGGGAAAGCTTGTCGCGGGGGCGCTGTCCGTGTCAATGATTGCCGACGGCAGCTTGTCACCGGATGACCCCGCCGATGTGTGGCTGCCCGAACTGGCCTACCCCCGCGTGCTCACCAGCCCCGACGCCGCCTTGACGAGCACGGTCCCGGCGGAGCATGACATCACTGTCCGGCAGCTGTTGACCCTCACCCACGGCATGGGCCTCACTTTTGACGACACACCGCTGGCGCGCGCGATGGACGCCGCCGGCCTGCTGCCCGGGACGCGCCCGCTCCCCATGACGGCCGACGAGTACATGGCCCGCATCGGTGCACTGCCGCTGGCCCACCAGCCCGGCACCAGGTGGAGCTACCATGTGGGCAGCGACATCCTCTCCGTGCTGCTCGCCCGGGCCGGCCAGGCCCCGCTGCGCCAAATCCTGCGCGAACGCATCACCGGCCCCCTCGGCATGGACGCGACCGGCTTTGCCGGGGACCCCCGCGAACTGCCCACCGCCTACAAACCAACGACGGCGGGACTTGCCGTCTTCGACGAACCCGACGGACAATTTTCGCAGCCGCCGCCGTTTGAATCGTTCGGCGGTGGCCTGGTGTCCAGTGTTCCCGACTATCTGGCCTTCCTGGCAGCCCTGGCCGACGACACGCTGCTGCCCGCTGAGCTGCGCGCCGAAATGACGAAGGACCAGCTGACCACCGGCCAGAAGGCGGGCCTGGCCGGCATGATGGAACCCGGCGCGTCCTGGGGCTGGCAGGTTTCCGTGGAAACGGGTGACCCGGAACCGGTTGATCCGGAAGCGGCTGATCGACCACCCGGGGCCAGGGAGCCGTGGAACGCCCCCGGCCGCTACGGCTGGAGCGGCGGTTCCGGGACCACGGCCTATGTGGACCCGTCACGGGACCTGATTGCGGTGCTGTTCACCCAGCGACTGCTGGCCGGTCCCGACGAAGACTTTTCCTACTTTTGGAAACCCCTGGCAGCTGCGCTCAAGGGCGGGCCGCACCCGGGCGGGGCAAAGGACTAACGCCGGGAACGCCGTCGGACCGGCAGGGTCAACAGCAGTGTGCCGGCGACGGTCAGCCCGTAACCGACAACCATTATCTGGCCGACCCCGAGCAGGAAATAGCTGGTGGTGCTGGTGGCCCCGGAGACCGAGCGGAGGATCAAGAACGCCGCAGCCCCGGCAAGCAGGGCGAGCAGGGCTGCCAGTGCCGGCCACCAGCGCGAGGATGCCCAATGCTTGTCCGCGCCCAGCCAAACATTCCAGCCGGGCCCGGTCCGCATGACAACGAGCGCGGCCAGGGCGGTCCAAAATGCCACAACAAAGAAGGCGGCAAGGACGTCCGACGGGCGGTGCCACTGGTTGATGAGCGTTGAAATCCCGGCAATGACGGCGTAGCTGCCGCCAACAAACGCCGCGGCCGGGCGCCACCGCGGCGAAACCACAAGGAACACGGCCGCCGCGGCGCTGGCAGCCAGTGTGCTGTGGCCCGACGGCAGCGAATTCAACGCCAACGTGTTCACGCCAAGGTCCGGACGGTCGGGCAGTCCGGCCTTGATCAGCTGCGTGGACAGGTTCGCGGCGGCCATGGCCACAAGGGCAAAACCTGCCGCCTTCCACCGGCGGCGGGCGAGGGTGACGAACAAAATCACGAGCACGGCGATGACCAAGGAGGTGGCCGGAAGCAGATCAAGGACCTGGGCAACCTGTGTGCCAATGCGCTCGCCGACCACGGCGGCCTCGACCAGCGCCGACTCGTCCATGTACTGGCCAGTGGTGGTTTTGATGAAAAATTTGAAGCTGGCGGCCATCCCGGCCAGGCTGATCAACGCCGCCAGCACGAACGGCCAGGCGGCAGGGCGCGCGGCAGCATGGCGGCGCGGGCCTGAACGTTGGGTGGCGGCATGGTTATTCATCGCCTCTAGGTTCCCACAGATTCATGGGAGCTTGCTGACGCCGGGACGGCCCGGCCCGGGACTACAGTAAAGACATGTTTTCACTCCCGCCGCTCGACCAGCTAGTTGCCGCCGCCCACGTAGTTTCCCTGCCTATGCGGGTGAAATTCAGGGGGGTGGAAACCCGCGAGGTGATGGTGCTTGACGGCCCGGCTGGGTGGGGTGAATTTGGCCCCTTTCTTGAGTACGACGACGAAGAGTCGGCCCGGTGGCTGGCCTCGGCTGTGGAGGCCGGCTGGCTTGGGCACCCCGATCCGGTGCGCAACTGGATCCCCGTCAATGCCACGCTTCCGGCGGTTTCCGCCGACCTGGTTCCCGAGGTGCTGAACGCCTTTGACGGCCTGCACACCGTGAAGGTCAAGGTGGCCGAGGCCGGGCAGTCGCTGTCGGAGGATGCGGCCAGGGTGGGGGCCGTTCGGCACCTGCTGCCCGACGCCAAAATCCGTGTTGATGCCAATGGCGGCTGGTCGGTGGGGCAGGCGGTGGCAGCGCTGCGCATGCTGTCGGTGTTTGGGCTTGAATACGCCGAACAGCCCGTCGCCACGATTGCCGAGATGGCCGCTGTCCGCAGTGCCCTCAAGGGGACCGTGCTGATTGCGGCCGACGAAAGTGTCCGCAAGGCCACCGACCCGCTGGCCGTGGCACGGGCAGGGGCGGCAGACCTCCTGGTCGTCAAGGCGGCGCCGCTGGGAGGCGTGCGGCGCGCCTTGGAGATTGTGGCTGAAGCGGGGCTGCCCGCCGTGGTGAGTTCGGCACTCGACTCGTCCGTGGGAATCGGCACCGGTTTGGCGCTCGCCGCCGCACTGCCGCAGCTGCCTTACGCCTGCGGACTGGGCACCGTGTCGTTGATGGCCGCGGATGTGGCGGCGCCAAGCCTGGTGGCTGCGGTTGGCGGCATGGCAGTGCGCGACGTTGTGGCCGAGCCGGAACTGCTGGCCCGGTTCGCGGCCCCCGCGGAACGGCGTGACTGGTGGTTGGAACGCCTGCGCCGCTGCCACGCCCTCTTGTAAGCGCCAGTGTCGCCCACTCACGGCTTTCAGCGCTGGTGGATAGAGTTGGGGCTGTGACTTTACTTAGCTCCATGGATGCCGCCCGCTTCGTTGTTGATGCCCTGGAACGGGCCGGAGTTGGCCAGGTTGTGGTGGCCCCGGGCTCCCGCAGCGCCCCCCTTGTCTATGCCCTGGCCGAAGCTGAAGCCGACGGCAGGCTCACAATCCATGTCCGCACCGACGAGCGGGTGGCCGGGTTTACCGCCCTGGGCCTGGCCCTTGGCGCCCATGCGGCCGTGGCGGTTGTGACGACGTCCGGCACCGCTGTTGGCAACCTGCTGCCGGCGGTGATGGAGGCCAACCACACCGGAACGCCCCTGGTGGTGCTTTCCGCGGACCGCCCGGAGGAGTTGCGTGGCACGGGGGCCAACCAGGCGACGCAGCAACTGGACCTCTTTGGCGACCACGTGCGTTTTGCCACGGATGTGCCGGCCGGAATCGACCCCGGCAGCGCCGTCTCCACGGCACTGAGCGCTGCCCGCGGCCGGCTGCAAGACATCCCCGCAGGTCCGGTGCAGGTGAACCTGGCCTTCCGCGATCCGCTGACGCCTGCCCTGGACGGCTCCGAATGGGAACGGCTGCTTCCGGTTGTTGATCCCGTTGCTGAAGCTTCAGTGGTGGCTGGTGGCGAACCTGTCGCCGAACGCGGTGTCGAGGCGGCCGGAGCCGTTGCCGCGGGCCCGGAATCCCTGCCGTCCTCGAGCCACCGCACGGTGGTCGTTGCCGGGCACGGGGCCGGACCGGAGGCTGAACACTTTGCCCGCATGCTCGGTCTGCCGCTGCTGGCGGAGCCGTCATCCAACGCCCGGTTCGGGCCGAACGCCATTGGCCCCTACCGGCTGCTGCTGGAGCAGTTCGGGCCCGACAGCCGCCACCCGATCGAGCGGGTCGTGCTCTTTGGCCGGCCAACCCTGTCCCGTCAGATCGGCAGGCTGCTGGCCCGGACCGAACTGGAACGGGCGTTGTTCCTGCCCCGCCCGGTGCCCTGGTTCGAGGCCGGGCGGCGCGCCGAACTGATTTTGACCCAGTGGGACCAACTGCTCGGCTTCGCCGGGCACGGCCCCGATGGCTGGCTTCGGGCGTGGCAGGACTCGGCCGAGCGGGCCGAAACCGCGCTCGATGCCGTCCTGGCCGCAACGCCTGCCGGCGCCGGCGGGCTGACGGGGCCGCAGGTGGCGCGCGCGCTCTGGGCCAGGGCGCAGCAGGACCCCGGCAGCAACCTCATGCTTGGCTCCTCAAACCCCGTCCGCGACGTTGAACTGGCGGGCCGGCCCACGGCCGACAACAATGTCACGGTCCACGCCAACCGCGGCCTGGCCGGCATTGACGGCACCATCGCCACGGCAACCGGAGTGGCACTGGCCACGGGACGGGCCACCCGTGTGCTGTTGGGCGACCTGACCTTCCTGCACGACGCCGGCGCCCTAAACATCGGCCCCACCGAGCAGAAGCCGCGCCTGCAAGCCATAGTGCTCAACGACGCTGGCGGGGGCATCTTCTCGGTCCTGGAGCACGGAACCCTGGCGCAGGCACCCAACTACGCCTCCGCCGTCGAACGCTTCTTCGGCACCCCCCACACGGTGCAGCTGGGGGCCTTGGCGGAAGCCTACGGCTGGGACCACACACTGGTGCGCACCCCGGCGGAGCTCGACGCCGCGCTCGCCGCACCTGTCCAGGGGTGCAGCATCGTGGAGGTCTCGGCCAGCCGCGCGGGCCTGCGGGAACTCCACGCCCGCGTGGCCTCCGCACTTGGCGGAAGGTGAACACTGCAGTGGTGAGCGGGAGTCTTCCCCGCAGCGCCTGAGACGCCAGATTATTGAATGTCACACCCCTTCATTAGGATTCTGATGGGTTCCGTAGAAACGGCACACAATCAGCTTTCACAAGAAAATGGGGGATTCGAGTGACGCAGTCATCGAACGAATCAGATAAAGAACCGGGACACGCCAGCGCGCCTGGTCCGGAAACGCAGACGTTTCCACTTGGCGGCGCGTTTGTCCAGCCGCCCAGCCCGCCGGCGCCCGTGCAGTCAGGCATGCCCGGCGCACCCGCGGCCCCACCGGCGGCCCCGGTTGAGGGCTTCAAGCTTCCGGTCGGACTGAACCCTGCCGGGTGGTGGACAGGAGCTGTCGCGGGGGTTGGCGCCTATGTCGCTGTTTTGCTGTTGTCGCTCGTGACGACGCTGCTGTTTGTAGTGGGCCTGGCCGCCAGCGGATCCGGCGATTCCGTGTCTGTTCCAAGCAATCCGATCGTTTCAGATGGTGACCTGCCGTCGCCGTGGAGTGTCTTGTTTCAATTTGCTGCACAGCTGCCGGCCCTGGGCCTGATGGGCAGCCTGGGTGGAAAGATCGACGCCGATATGGGCATGTTCGGTCAGCTCAGCGCCACCTTCGGTGCCTTCGTGATGCCGTTGCTCATCACAGCGGCGGCCGTTGCTGCCTTGTTCATCGGTGGACGGGTGGCTGAAAAGCGCCTCCCGTCGGGCACCCCCCTGGACCGCCTCATGCAGTCGGTGGCCGCCGGTGCGGCTTTCTCCCTGGTTCTCAATCTTGTGGCAACGATCGCCTCCATCCGCATTCCCGCGGGGAGCGAGCTGGTGTTCAGCCTGAACGCGGCAAACGCCGCCTCGATTGTTGTTGCGTTCATGGTCGGCGTTGCAGCGAGTTTCCTTGGTCGCAGCCGGGCGGCCGCTGCCGGCCAAGCCAACCCAAGGAAACGCTTTGCGATGTCGCTGGTGCGCGACGCCGGCCTGACGGTGACCGCGCATGCCGCCGTTTTCCTCGTGGTGTCCATCCCGGTGATCGTCATCGTGTTGGGCATCAAGAGCGGCTGGCTGGCAACACTGTCAGCCCCGTTGTGGGCGCCCACTGTTGGGCTGTTCCTGCTGGGACTTGGCCACTTTGCCGCCTTTGGGACGGTTACCGCCGCCGGAAGTGGCGGCGGAACCGGCATTGGCAGCAGCAACTTTGGCTATGGCATGGGCAGTGCCCTGTCCGACTTCGGCATTCCCGCCTGGACGGGCTGGCTGTTGGTTCTTCTGGCGCTGCTCGCAGTTGCCGTAGCCGCCATATATTGGTACCTGCGCCGCGGCGCGCAGAATCCTGCAAGTATTCTCGGGTGGACGGCACTGCCGGCAGCCTTCCTGGCAGCCGGTGCCCTGCTCCTGTGGGTCAGTGGAATCCATGCAAGTTTCACCATGGCTCAGGGCAGCGGACTGATCAGCATCGGCCTGGCTTGGTGGACGCCGTTCCTCATGCTGCTGTGGGGTGTCGTCACCGAAGTCGCCGCCCGTTACTTGGCGCCCAAGGTGGCGCCCCTGCTCCCTGCGGCCCTGGTGGCCCGCATCCAGCGGAAACCGTCCGTGCTGGAGTTTCCCCGCGCCAAGGTTCCGGCGGCTGGCCATGGGGCAGTGCCCGGAACAGCTGCAACGCCGGACGGCCTGGCAGGACAGGCGTTCCCGGCGGGCCCGCCGCCGGCGCCGGGGACACCCGTGACGGTGGAGCACACCCCGCTCTCCAAGAAGGCCAAGCGAAATCTGATACTGGCGGGAGGTGCCGTCGGACTCGTTGTGGTCCTCGTGGGCGGCGGAGCCATCGCCGCGAACGTGGTGCGCGCGAACAACGGCCCCGACAAGGTGGTTCAGGAGTATCTGGCGGCGCTGGTCGACGGAAACGCCGAACATGCCATGGCCATCGCGGATCCCAGCATCTCGAACGCCAGCCGCGTGCTGATGACAAACGAGATTTACGGGAAGGCCAAAAACCGCCCCGATGGCTTCAGTGTCCTTAAAACTTCCGTCGAGGAGGACGCGGCCACAGTGTCGGTCGAGCTGCGTCAAAACGGTGTGAAGTCGCAAACCACGTACCAGTTGGTCAAGACAAATCCGACGCTGCTCAACAACAACTGGACGTTGCAGGGCACCGGGGGCGGGAAAAACTTGGGAACAGGCTCGGTCGCTGTGCAGCTTGGCTCAAAGCTGTCCACGATTCTCGTCAACGGCGTTGAAGTTTCCCTGGCCGGCTTGGACCAGCAGGGTGGCTCCATGTACCAGCTGCCTGCCCTTCCGGGGACCTACAGCCTTGGTTTGCCGGAGACCTCCAAGTACCTCTCTGCCGAGCCCGCCACCGCCGTGGTTTCCATCCAAGGCGACGGCATGGGGCAGCTTGCCGAGCTGAAGCCCACACCGAATGCCGCCTTTGACACGGCTGTGCAGGAGCAGGTCAGCGCCCTGTTGAAGGCCTGCGCCGAACAAAAGACGCTTAAGCCGGAGGCCTGCCCCTTCTCCGCCTACGAGTATTCAGACACCCGTGACGTCAGCTGGAAGATCACCAAGGAGCCCACCTTTGATGTCTACTCCAGTCAGGAAAACACATGGTCACTGAGCACAAATGCCGCCGGGGAGGCCGCCGCGAGCTACGAGCGGGACACTTCCTTTGGCAGCAGCGCGCCAGAATGGAAAAAGGATACTTACGACGCGCGGATTTACCTCCAGGGTGTCATCACCGTTGACAAGGACAAATTGGCCGTGAAGTTTACGGACTAACCACTTAAACCAAACAGCCCGCAGCGGTGGTCGGGAGCCGACTACTGCTGCGGGCTGCTTGGGCCGCGTGGAATTACAGGACGCGGCTGAGGAATTCCTTGGTGCGGTGGTGCTGCGGGTTGGCGATGATGTCCCGCGGGTTGCCGCTTTCAACCACCACACCCGCATCCATGAAGGTCAGGGTGTCGCCGACCTCGCGGGCAAAGCCAATCTCGTGGGTCACCACAATCATGGTCATGCCCGACTTGGCCAGGTCCTTCATGACCTCGAGGACGTCGCCCACCAGCTCCGGATCCAGCGCCGAGGTGGGCTCGTCAAACAGCATCAACTCCGGTTCCATGGCCAGCGCCCGGGCAATGGCAACGCGCTGCTGCTGCCCGCCGGAAAGCTGCGCCGGATAAAAGTTGGCGCGGTCCGACAAACCCACCATTTCCAACAGCTCATGGGCTTTCAGCCTGGCTGCCGCCTTGGACTGGCGCTTGACCTGGGTGGGCGCCTCGATCACGTTTTGCAGCGCGGTTTTGTGCGGGAACAAGTTGAAGCGCTGGAACACCATGCCGATTTCCCGGCGCTGCCCCGCGATCGCCTTGGTGTTCAGGTCGTGCAGCTTGCCGTTGATCTCCTTGAAGCCAATCAGCTCGTCGTGGACGTAGATGCGCCCCGCACTGATGGTTTCCAGCAGGTTGATGCAGCGCAGGAGCGTGGATTTTCCCGAACCCGAGGGGCCGATGATCACCGACACCTCACCTGGTTTCACGGTCATGTCGATGCCCTGGAGGACGTGGTGGTCGCCAAAGAATTTATGGACGCCTTGAATCTCCACCAACGGCTTTACGCCGGCGGGGGCCTGCGCGGTTGATGAGGCGGTCTCGGTCATTGTGTCCCACCTTCAGTGGTTCCATCGGTGCTGCGGGGAGGGTTGGCATGGGACGCAGCAACCGCCGCGGTCGCCTTGACCGGCGCCTTCATGACGTTGTCAACACCCTTGCCAAAGTGCCGTTCAACATAATGCTGGCCCACCATGAGCACCGAGGTGATCAGCAGGTACCAGAACGCAGCAACCATGAGCAGGGGGATGGGCAGGAAGGTGCGGCTGGCCAGCGCATTGGTCACAAAGGTCAGGTCCAGGGTGAACGGGACCGCCAGCACCAGCGACGTTGTCTTGAGCATGCCGATCGTCTCATTGCCCGTCGGCGGGATGATGACCCGCATGGCCTGGGGCAGGATGATCCGCCACATGACCTTTGACCTGCGCATGCCCAGCGCCTCGGCAGCTTCCATCTGGCCGTTGTCCACGGATTTCAGGCCGGCACGGAAGATCTCGGCCAGGTAGGCCGATTCGTTCAAGCCCAGGCCGACAATCGCCGCAACGGTGGCGTTGATGACCGTGGCAGTGTCCCAGGAAAACAGTTCCGGCCCAAACGGCACGCCAACAATGATCTTGGGATACAAGGCGCCCACAGACCCCCAAAACAGGAGCTGCGTGTAAATGGGTGTGCCACGGAAAAACCAGACCCAGACCCAGGACACGTACCTGAACAAGGGGTTGTCCGACTGGCGCATGAAGGCCAGCAGGATCGCCAGCACGATGGCGATGACCATGGCGGTCACAGTCAGGATGAGCGTCCAGCCCACACCTTGAATGACAAGGACGTCAAAGAGATACGTTCTAAAGGTTCCCCAATAAAACTTCTCGTTCGTGGTCATCGATTGGATGACCATGATGACGGCAAGGAGGATGACGGCGGCGCCGACCCACCGCCAAGGATGCCGGACGGGAACTGCGTCAATCAGTTCGACGTCGGAACCCGGGCGGGTGGAGGGCCGGCGTGAGGTGAAGCGGCTCAACGGCTAGCCCGCTGCCGGGTTAAGGACGGCTTTCTTCAATGCGCCGTCCTGGTTGTTCCAGCTGGTGAGGATCTTCGTGTAGCTGCCGTCCTCGATGAGCTTGTTCATGACCTTTTCAATCACGGTGGCAAACTCGGTGTCGGACTTGGCAATGGCGATGCCCTGCTCGGCGGAGTCGTAAGCTTCGCCCAGGGTTTCCAGCTGACCGTTGGTCTTGGCCAGGGCGTTGTTGATGATGGGGGTGTCGGCGCTCATGGCGTCAATGGTGCCGCCGACCAGGCGCGTGGTGACATCCGTCTGGTTTTTCAGCGACACGATCTCGATGGCCGGCTTGCCGTCGGCAACACACTTGGCGGAACGGTCCTTCACATCGGGATCTTCCTCGACGGTGCCGGTCTGCACACCGATCTTCTTGCCGCACAAGTCATCCATGCTGATGCCCTTGGGGTTGCCCTTCTGCACTGCCCACATCACGCCGGCGTTGAAGTAGCTGACAAAGTTCACCGCCTCCGAGCGCTCGGGAGTGATGGTGAAGGATGAAATCCCCAGGTCGTAGACAGTTCCCAGCTTGGGCAGGATCGACGAGAAGTCCGCGGTCTGGACCTCGGCCTTCTTGCCCAGGGTGGCGGCGATGGCCTTGGCGATGTCCACGTCGTAGCCGATGGGCGTCTGGCCGTCCTTGTCCAGGAACTCGGCTGGTTCGTAGGAAGTGTCGGAGCCCACCGTAAGGGTGTCCTTGTCTTTCACGGAGGCGGGCAGCAAAGCGATCAAGGCGTCGTCCTTGGCCACCGTGGTGGGATCAAACGAGGCAGCCTGCGACGCTCCTCCGCTGCCTTCGGTGCCGCCGTCCTGAGATGCTGTGGTGCATCCTGTCAGTGCCAATGCTGCGACAGCCGCAACTGCGGCCATGCGTACTGTCAGCTTGGTTGAGATTTGCATTGTTGTCCCTTTGTTTCTTGAAGCGCTGCGTAGATGGAATATAGTCTAGCCCTGAGTGATTTGCATCACGGTGAACAATGTTTCACCATTGAACAACCTAAAGCCGCCGCATGCAAGACGCGCAGGAGTGCCGGTGTCTGAAACTCCGGACACCGCAGATGGGACTATGGATGGTTGGGCAGGCCGAGAGCCTGCAGCATGGGCCGGAATTTTGCCCACGTTTCAGCCAGCTCCGCTGCCGGATCGGAAGCCTCCACGATGCCGGCGCCAGCGTACAGGCGCACCGTGGGGCCGCCTTCGAGCACTGCCCCGCGGAGTGCGATGCCCCACTCGCCGTTGCCTGCCCCGTCGAGCCAGCCGACAGGCCCGGCGTAGGGGCCCCGGTCCAGCTTCTCCAGTTCCAGAATGAGCTCCCCGGCGTCTTCCCGTGGTGTCCCGCAAACCGCGGCCGTGGGGTGCAGGGCCTCAACCAAGGCCAGCGAGGTGGGCAGGTGGCCGTTGGAACTGGCCAGCTCGGCTTTGACGTCGGACGCCAGGTGCCACACATTGGGGAGCTCCAAAATGAAGGGCTCGGCCGGGAATGAGAGGTCGGTGGCGAACGGTGCCAACTGCCGGGTGAGGGAGCGAACCGCAAAGTCATGCTCCTGCCGCTGCTTGGCGGATCCGCCCAAAACGGTGTCCGCGAAGCCGGTGGAACCGGCGGGTTCGTCCTCGCGGTCGAGGGTCCCAGCCAGCACCCGCGCCTGGGCCGTGGAGCCGTCAACCTTGATTAAAATCTCGGGTGTGGCACCCACCAGGCCACGCACGCCGTAGGTCCAGCATTCGTCGTAAAGGCGCACCAATCGTTGCAGGATTGAAACCCGCTGAGCGGGCTCTGCCAACGTTGCAACGACGTCCCGGGCCAAAACCACCTTTTCCAGGCCGCCGCGGGCGATCGCCTGCACGCCGGCGCGCACGGACTCCATCCATTGCTCCTCGGTGAGCGCCCCGGAACGCACGGTGCCCGCGGAGGCGGGGTCCGACGTCGAACTTTCCCCTGAGCCCGACCCGGCGGCTGCCGAGCGCAGGAGCGCCACGGCAGACTCTGCGGTGGGAGTTGTGCCGTCGAGACTCAGCTGGGTGAGCCAGGCGGTTCCGTCGGCAAAGCCAACCACGAGCTCGGGAACTATCAGCACAGAGTCGAAGGCGCTCTTTTTTGAGAAGGCAAAGGAGCCGAAGGCCATGGCGCCGGTGCCCGGCATGCGTACGGAATCGTCGACCTGGGCGGGGGCCAGCAGCTCCTTCCACCACTGTTCGGCGTCGGAAAAACGGCCCGGGCCGGAGCCCGCGAACGTGGCGATCTCGCCAAAGCCCAGCAGGCCCTCGCCGCGGCGCAGCCAGCACAGCGGGCCGTCGTCGGAAGCCGCGCCCAACAGTCCGGCAGGACCTGTCACGCCAAGGCCCGCCAGCGTGGCTGGATCCAGGGCCAGAGTGAGTGTGCGCAGCGAAGGGGTGCCCAAGGAAGCAGTCATGATGAGTCCAGATTACTCGCCCGGGCACCCAACTCAGGTGCAGCGGCGGTGTGATGGCCCACAAGTGGTGCAAGTCAATGCGCGAAGCTGGGCAAAGTTTGAGAGACTAAGGGGGTGAACCGTGCATCCTTGGAGAAGCGTCCGGAAGAAATGGCCGCCATGTTTGACGACGTGGCGCCAAAATACGACATCGTCAACGACATCCTGTCCATGGGGCAGACGCGCCGGTGGCGCCGCATTGTCGTGGACGCGGTGGGCGCCGTGCCCGGCCAGCGGGTTTTGGACCTGGCTGCAGGCACGGGCACCTCAAGCGAGCCGTTTGCCGACGCCGGCGTGTCCGTGGTTGCCTGCGACTTCTCCGTTGGCATGTTGAAGGTTGGCAAGCGCAGGCGCCCCGACATTGACTTCATCGCCGGGGATGCCACCAACCTGCCCTTCGCCGAGAACTCCTTTGACGCCTCCACCATTTCCTTTGGGCTGCGCAACGTCATGGACCCGAAGAAGGCGCTGCGCGAGATGCTGCGCGTGACCAAGCCGGGCGGCAGGCTGGTGCTGGCCGAGTTCTCCCACCCCACCTTTGCCCCGTTCCGCACCGTCTACTCCGAATACTTGATGCGTGCACTGCCCCCGATCGCCAAAAAGGTGGCCTCCAACCCGGACGCCTACGTCTACCTGGCCGAGTCCATCCGGGTGTGGCCCAACCAGGACAAGCTCTCGACCTGGCTTGCAGAATCAGGTTGGGAAAGCGTCGCCTACAGGAATTTGTCCGGCGGCATCGTGGCGGTGCACCGGGCCGTCAAGCCCCTGCAGGCGGCGGCCCCCGCCCCTGCTGCCACCAACTAAAGGAACCCCAACCCACCGTGAAGGTACTCATCGTAGGTGCCGGCCCCGCCGGATCCACGGCCGCCTACCACCTGGCCACCGCCGGGATCGACGTAACCGTGCTCGAAAAAACCCGCTTCCCGCGGGAAAAAGTCTGCGGCGACGGACTCACCCCGAGAGCCGTGCGCGAAATGCAGCTCATGGGCCTGCCGCACGACCCCGCCGAAGGATGGCGCCGCAACAAGGGCCTGCGCCTGATCGCCGGCGGCCGCCAAATCGAGGTCCCCTGGCCGGAACTAAGCAACTTTCCCAACTACGGGCTGATCCGCACCCGGCTGGGCTTTGACGAGTCGCTCGCCGCCCATGCCCGGGCCGCCGGCGCCGTGATCCTTGAGGGCCACTCGGTCACAACCGCCTTGACGGACGACGCCGGAACTGTCGTCGGTGCCAGGGCGTCGGTATTGGACGGGGCCGGGCGGAAGACCGGCGAAACCGCCGACTTCCATGCCGACGTCGTGCTTGCCGCCGACGGGAACTCCACCCGCACCGCCGTTTCGCTGGGGCATGAGAAACGCGACGACAGGCCAATGGGCGTCGCCTACCGCACCTACTTCACTTCACCGCGCCATGACGACGACTGGATGGAAGGCTGGCTGGAACTGACGGCGTCCTCCCAGGCGGGACAGCCCGGCAAGACGCTGCCCGGCTACGGCTGGGTGTTCGGCGTCGGGGACGGAACCTCCAATGTTGGCCTCGGCATCTTGAATTCCTCAAAGGAATTCGGAAAACTGGACTACCGCAAGGTCCTGCGCGACTGGACGGCGGCCATGCCGGCGGAGTGGGGCTTCACCCCGGAAAACCAGGTGGGACCGATCCGCGGCGCCGCACTGCCCATGGGATTCAACAGGACCCCGCACTATTCCGACGGGCTGATGCTCCTCGGCGACTCCGGCGGCATGGTCAGCCCCTTCAACGGCGAGGGCATCTCCTACGCCATGGAATCCGCGCGGTTCGCGGCAGAGTTCATTGTCAGGGCGGCGGGCACAAACTCGCGGCTGGCCGCCAACCACGCGCTCTCCGGCTACAGCGGATTCGTCCGCCAACAGTGGGGAAGCCACTTCACGCTGGGCCGGGTCTTCGCGTCCTTGATCGGCAATCCCGGCATCATGAAACTGGCCCTGCGCACAGGCATGCCGGTGCCGGTGTTGATGCGTTTTGTGGTGCGGATGATGGCCAACCTCACGGACGCGGACGAACGTGGTTTTGAGGATAGAGTGATTCATCTACTGGAAAAGCTGGTCCCCGCGACCAGCAATCAGGACAGCACCCGCACATCCAAGCAACAATCCCTACCAATAGTTAGTGTTAAGCAGTGACTACTTCCGCGAACCATAGCTGGACCCACGCCGGTCAAGGGCACCCTGAATCCTACGACCCCAACCCCAGCACCATGGCGATCGCCACCGGGCTGCAGCTGCCGTCCGGGTTTTCAGCCGTGGCCGAGGACCCGGATCTGGGCCCCTCGATTGCGATGGGCCTGGCCAAGGTGGAGAAAGTGCTGCGGGAAGCGATTGCGCATTCCGACCCGCTGGCCGACGCCACCAGCCGCCACCTGGTTGAGGCCGGCGGCAAGCGCATCCGCCCGCTGCTGGTGCTCCTTGCCGCCCACTTGGGGGACCCGGGCCGGAAGGAAGTGGTGCAGGCCGCCGTCGTGGTTGAACTGACGCACCTGGCCACGCTGTACCACGACGACGTCATGGACTCGGCGCCCTACCGCCGCGGCGCCCCCACAGCCCACGAAGTCTGGGGCAACACTGTTGCGATCCTGACCGGGGACCTGATCTTTGCCCGCGCCTCCATCCTGGTGTCGGAGCTGGGTGCCAAGGCGCTGGGCATTCAAGCCCGCACCTTTGAACGCCTGTGCCTGGGCCAGCTGCACGAAACGGTGGGCCCGCGCGAGGACGAAGATCCCATTGAGCATTACCTGTCAGTCATTGCCGACAAGACCGGTTCCCTGGTTGCCGCTTCGGGTCAGCTCGGGGCGATCTTTGCAGGGGTTGACGAGGACATCCAGGACATTCTGCTGGAGTACGGCGAAAAAGTCGGCATGGCCTTCCAACTGGCCGACGACGTCATTGACGTGACGGGCTTAAAGCAGGTTTCCGGCAAGTCCCCCGGCACCGACCTGCGCGAAGGCGTGCCGACACTGCCGGTGCTGCTGCTGCGCAATGCTGCTGCCGGCGGGGATGCCAACGCCGCCGCCGTGCTGGAACTTGTCGACGGCGACCTGGCCAGCGATGAAGCGCTGGCCGCGGCCGTGACGGCCCTGCGGGAGCACCCGGTCACAGCCGAATCGTGGGCCGTGGCCCGTGAATGGTCGGCTGCAGCCATCGCCGCACTGGTGCCGATGCCGGAGGGCATCGTCAAGACGGCGCTGGCGAACTTCGCCGAGGCGGTCGTCTCCCGCGACGTGTAGCACGCGCGGGCCGCTGAGGCTCCGCGAGAGTGCAGGAAACGTCGCCTTGAGCGTCCATGGCGACGTTTTGTGGACACTGACCGCGCGGTCAGAGTCCCGGGGCTGCCATCCGCGCCAAAGTAGCCGAAGTCCTTGCGCGTGTTGAGCACACCGAGCAGGGACTGGCCGGCCAGGTTGCCTGGATCCGGCCACCCGCCCCGCACAAGCATTCGTGCAATTTTTGTCACCACTATGAGTTTCCCAAATCGCATGTCGTCTTTGTTGATCACGGCCTGGTGCCAGCCCAAGGACTCGGTGATGAAGTTCCGGTCGTGATCCTTGGATTGCTGCATGGGCGAAAAATGATGCCCGCCGTCGTATTCTGCACACGTCTTGTATTCCGGGCAGGCAAGATCAGGTTCCACCAGCGTGTCTCCGGCGGCGTCGGTGATCATGACGTTGGGTTCGAAATTGGGCAGCTGTGACCTGTGGATGATCAACCGCAGCCGGGTTTCCGGGGGTGAATCAGCCCCGACCCTGACCAACTCCATGGCGTTCCGGAGCTTGCGCATTCCCCGGGCACCCGCGTTTTGGGCCACGCGGGCATTCAAGACGCCAATGTCAACCATGGCAGTCTGGACCCGCCCGTTATACCTCCGGTGGGAACAGACGAGTTGGTCGCCAATAACCACCAGCTCGTCAAGGGTGAGCAACGGTGCGATGTCGAGCAGTGTCCGTGCTGCGGACGTTACCGGAACCCCGCCAGTGACAACAACATCCGAGGCGGGCAGCTGCAAACGGTGGCCAGCGACGTGTTTTCGCCGGGGCGGTGCGCTGCCGTTGGGTGTCGACAGGTCAAGTGTCTTGGCGGCATCGAACCGGGATGGCAGATAAAAGCCATGGATCTTCGCCGCCGTGATGTGGCTGACCACGCTGCGGCTTGTCACCGTCGTGTAGGGCCGGCACCTGTCAAGCAACCCGCAGTCCGCGTTTCGGGGGACCCTGATGCCCTTGCTGGGGGTCCATAGATCCTGTGCCCGGGTGCGCCGGGCGGAGAGGCGTGCTTGGCGGGCCTGTGCCAGTGTGAAGGGGCGTTGGGCCAGCTCCCGTGGCAGCGGCGATGGTTTTCTCATACGTCCAGTAGGACGTAAATTGCGCCGCTGTAGGGATGGAACCACGACAAACGGGCAGATCTGTGGATAGTGGGGGCTTTGATCCCTGTAAACACAAAAAATGGGTGGCCGTGGGCAGGTCGCCGCCGAAACTGGACCGAGGGGGCTGCTGCGGCGACGCGAGAGCACACCAAACGTCGCAATGGCCAACCAAAACGACGTTTAGTGCACACTCGCGTCGGGTTGGAGTGAAGCCCGGGCGCCCTCTTGTCCGAACGCAGCGCTGAGGCAAGTCAAGGCGCCAAGATCGCAGAGAGTGCTGTCGGCAGGCCGTCGGAGAAGCTGATGCTCAATGAGCCGCAGGATCGACGTGAACCTTCGTTCCGGCGCCCCTGCTCGGCAGGTTGAACGGGCTGACACGCTCTTCGCTGTCGTTCCAGTGTGACGGGGCGTTCCGGCGTCGTGCTTCAGCCTCGGAGGCTGTGGCGAGGCCGGCGTCGTCAACGCTGAGCAGCATGCCGCTGTGCTGGAGGTTGAAGAAGCGGATGACGATCCTGCGGCCGTTGACATTCCACACACCGGCCGGGACCACAGGGTCGTGCCACGGGTTGGCGGCTTCCCCGTAAAGGGCGTCGAGCCGGCTGCGGATGTCCTCAAAGCCCTGCCGGGTGGAGGGATTGTCCGTTTCCATGGAGGAATACAGCTGCAGGCTGATGCCAAGGAAACGGCCGCTGTAGGAGGTCCACGACGACGACAATTCACCTGTCAACGGTGTGCGCAGCGAATAGTGCGTGACAGTCGGGGCGGCGTCGTCCCAGCAGGCACCGGAAACGAAACCCAGACGCTCGAACCAGGCTTTGCGGTCAAAATCGGAGCGGGGCCACATGCCCCCGACCAGTTTTTCCACGAGGCCGACAACTTCCGCCGGATTGGGGATCAATGCGTTTAAAGGCTCCTGTACGTCCATAAACCAACGCTACCGCTACCGGACGAATATTCCCATAGCCGGGCCGTTGCAGTTGCCGGAAGGTCAGTCCTCGTCGCCGAACACCCAGTCGAGCATGTCAAACACAAACTCGCTGAAGGTGCCTTCTTCGTTGATCCATTCACCGGTGGCGTTGTTGCGGCGCCACACAATGGGGTCCGGGACATCGGCCTGGTCGGCAAGCATGCCCCAGGTGTAGGCCTCATCCTCGTCCTCAAGGAACAGCAGGTAGCCGTCCTCGATTTCAAGTTCTTCAGGGTCCCAGAAGTAGTAGTAGGCCTCCATGAGTTCTTCGCAGTTGCCCAGCGCGTGCAGGAATTCGCGCAACGCCAACGGAACCGTGAGCCGCAATTCTTCGAAGACCGCGTCCAGGTCTGCCAGGGCAATGCCGTCGGCTTCCTGCCACGTCCCCTCCAAATACATGGGCACCAGGGCGCGGAACTTCTCTACGAACATGTCAGACATTCAAATCTCCGAAAATTGGCGTGCAGGGCGATCAGGCGTTGCCTCCAATTCTAGCCGCGCCGCGGCAGCCGCGGCGCCCAGCTCCGGGCCGCCAGCGGCGCATGCCAGCCATAGTGCAGGCTCAGCAGGCGCAGCAGGAAAACTACGACGGCGGCCAAGGCCCCGGTGAGGAGGTTCAGCCAGCCGAGGGACCACAGCCCGGTGGCCAGGCCGGCACCGACGAAGGCGGGAATTGCGTACAGGTCCTTGGGATTAAAAAGTTTCGGCACCTCATTGGCCGTGATGTCGCGGAGCATGCCGCCGCCCACAGCGGTGGTGACACCCAGCAGGATGGCGGCAACCGGGTTCATCCCCGCATCCAGTGCCTTCACGGCACCGGTGACGCAAAACAAGGCCAGCCCGCCGGCATCGAACATGAGCAGCAGCCGGGCATTGCGCTGCACATTCTGCACCGTGAAATACACCAGCGCCGCCGCGGCCAGGGGAGGCAGCAGATACAACTGATTCTCGAAGGCGGCCGGCGGGCCCTGGTCGAGGATCACGTCCCGCGCGACGCCGCCGCCAAGGCCAACCACGGAGCCCAGAAACACCGAACCCACCAAATCGAAACCCTTGCGGGCCGCGAGCAAACTGCCGGAGACGGCGAAGAAGAAGACGCCCAAAAGGTCCAGGAGCAGCGGAAGGTCAATGGTCATGGGCGCAATCGTGGGTTGGCGGACGGAAAAGTGGAGGCAGCGCCAAGCCTACGACCCGCACGGAATGCGGGCAAAATGTCTGTCGCGCGGAGACTGTTTGTGACTACGCTGGCAAGATGACCGTTGCACAGCCGCTGATCCACGTTCACGACTTCCACATGCACTTCGGTGCCAAAAAAGTCATTGAAGGGTTGTCCTTTGATGTTGCGCGCGGGGAGACTTTTGGTTTTCTGGGCAGCAACGGCAGTGGAAAGACGACGACGATCAGGGCCCTGCTGGGCATCTACCGGCCCACTGCGGGAACCCTGGAGATCAACGGGAAGGTGTTCAGCGACGACTTTGGCGCCCGCCTCGGCTACCTGCCGGAGGAGCGCGGGCTGTACAAAAAGGAGTCGGTGCTGGATGTGATGACGTACTTTGGCCGGCTCAAGGGCCTCTCGAAACAGGACGCGCAACACTTTTCACGGCAGTACCTGGACCGGGTCGACCTGGCCGACAAGGCCGATGTGCGCGTGGACAAGCTGTCGGGCGGGGAGCAGCAAAAGATCCAATTGGGCGTGACGATCATGAACGAACCCGAGTTGTTGATCCTGGACGAGCCGACCAAGGGCTTTGACCCGGTGAACCGGCGGCTGCTGATGGACATCATCGAGGAACGCAAGGAAGCCGGCGCCACGGTCATGATGGTCACCCACCAGATGGAGGAGGTGGAGCGGCTCTGCGACCGGATCATCCTGCTCAAGGACGGTCGCTCCGAGGCGTACGGGACCATTGATGAGGTGCAAAACCAATTTGGCGGCAGGACCATCAGGCTGAAGTATTCCGGGACGATTCCGGCATCGCCGCACTATGCGGTCACACTGCAGGAAACCAATTACGCCGAGCTGTCGCTGGCAGAGACCGTGGACGAATCCGAGGTGTTGAAGGACCTTGTCCTTGCCGGTGTCGTGGTGCGTGGTTTCACGGCAGCCAAGCGCAGCCTGGACGACATCTTCATCCAGGTTTACGGGGAGGCGGCGGCCAAGGAGCCTGCCGCCGCAACGCAAGGGCAGGTGGGCTGACATGGCCCGGCACAATCTGAGCACAGTGGTGCAATTTGAGTTCGTCCGCACGGTGAAGAAGCGCCGTTTTTGGATCGCCACCCTGGCGATTCCCGTACTGCTGGGCATCGTTTTTGCCTTGATCTTTGCCAGCAGTTCCTCCACGCAGTCCCGCACTGCGGCACAAAAAAGCCAAAGCCTTGAGTTCAGCTACACCGATGCCTCAGCCTTGATTGACCCGGCGATCGCCAAGTCCATGGGAGGTTCGGTGGAGACGGCGCCGGGCACCGCCGTCGAACGGGTCAAGGATGGCAGCCTGAACGCCTACTTCAGCTTCCCCGCCAGTGTGGCGAAGGACCCGGTACTGGTGTTTGGCACCGACCAGGGCATCTTCAAGAACGGCACCTACGACGCCGTGGCGAAGCAGCTCGTGGTGCTGTCCGCCCAGGAAAAGGTTGGTTCGGCGGAACTGACGGCGGCAGTGCAAGGCGATTTCAGCACCGAATCGCAGACGTTCAAGGATGGCCAGGTGTCGGGAGGATTGGAAACCGTGGTGCCGCCGCTGCTATTTTTGGTGTTGTTTTATGTGGTGATCATCCTGCTCGCCAACCAGATGCTGGCGTCGACGCTGGAGGAGAAGGAAAACCGGGTCACCGAGATGATCCTGACAACCCTGAACCCCACAACGCTGGTGGTTGGCAAGGTGATTTCGCTGTTCCTGGTGGGTGCGTTGCAGGCCCTGGTGTTTGCCGCGCCGATGGTGCTGGGCTATGTGTTCTTCCACGAGCAGCTGGCCATGCCCGACTTTGACCTTTCCAACCTGAAATTCCAGTTCCTGCCCATGCTGGTGGGGGCGCTGCTGTTCACCGGCGGCTTTATCTTGTTCACGGGCGTGCTGGTGGGCATTGGCGCCGTCATGCCCACGGCCAAGGATGCCAGCACGGTGTTTGCACCCGTGATGATCACGATGTTCATCCCGTTTTACATTGTGACGATGGTTGTCAGCGACCCGGGGTCCATCATCGTGCAGATCTTCACGTTTTTCCCGTTCACGGCGCCCATCACGGCGATGCTGCGCAACGCCTTTGGTTCGCTCAACGGGGTCTCGGCGGCAATTGTGATTGCCGAACTCTTTGTTTTTGGGATCATTGCCCTGCGCGTGGCCGTGCACCTGTTCCGCTACGGATCCATCGAGTATTCCCGCAAGCTCTCACTGCGCACGGCGTTCGCCAAGAAGAACTAGGCCAACATGGAACGCTTGCAGCGGCGTGTTCTGTGGGTGGCCATACTGGCGTCCTTTGTCGCGTTTCTCGACGGCGCCATCGTCAATGTGGCACTGCCGGCCATGATCCGGGAGCTGGGCGGCGGCATCACGACGCAGCAGTGGGTTGTGGACGCGTACCTGCTGGCGCTTGGCTCGTTGATTTTGGTGGCTGGTTCGCTGTCCGACACGTTTGGCCGGGTGCGGATCCTGCGCGCCGGGCTGCTGATCTTTGGCCTTGCCTCGCTCGCGTGCGCACTGGCTCCGAGCGCGCTGTTCCTCATTGTGGCCCGCGCGGTGCAGGGTGCCGGCGCCGCGCTTTTGGTGCCCAGTTCACTTGCGTTGATCACCTCCACGTTCAGCGGACCCGCACAGGGCAAGGCGATCGGCTCCTGGACTGCCTGGACGGGGACGGCGTTTCTGGCCGGTCCGCTGGTGGGCGGGCTGCTCGTGGACTACGCGAGCTGGCGGCTCATCTTCGCCATCAATGTCCTGCCCATCGCCGCCACGCTGCTTTTGCTCCGGGGGCTTGCGCTCCCCGCCCCCGTGCCCGTCACCCGGGTGCGCCACGCCCAACGGGTCGATTCCCTCGGGGCGGTGCTGGCCGCCGTCGGACTTGCCGGAACTGTCTTTGCCTTGATCGAGCAGGACCGGCTGGGCTGGGCGAATCCGGCCGTGTTCCTGCCGTTTGCCGTGGGGCTTGCTTCGCTGGCGGCGTTCCTGTGGTGGGAGAATCGCGCGCTGGCGCCCATGATGCCCCTGGGTTTGTTCCGGATCCGCAACTTTGGCATCGGCAACATCGCCACCACGTTAATTTATGCCGGGCTGTCCCTCGGGCAGCTGATGCTTGTGCTGTTCCTGCAGGAAATCGCCGGCTTCACGGCAGCCCAGGCTGGGCTTGCCTCCTTGCCGGTTGCCATCATCTCGCTTTTTCTGGCCGGCCCATTCGGGGCACTGGCGGGAAAACATGGGCCCCGGCTGTTCATGGCTGTCGGGCCCATGGTGGCAGGTGCGGGCTATTGGCTGATGGCGTCGGCGGCCGTGCCGTTCAACTTCTGGCTCCAGATCCTGCCCGGCCAGATCGTGTTTGCCGTGGGGCTTTCGATCACGGTGGCGCCCTTGACGGCTGCCATCCTTGGCGCGGTGCCAACATCGCAGAGCGGGATTGGTTCGGCCATCAACAATGCCGTTTCCCGGGTCGCCGGGCTGATAGCGGTGGCACTGGCCGGGGTCATGCTGGGCGGAGTCCTGGACTATGGTTCCTTCAAGCGCATCATGGTCATCACCGCGGTGTTTTTTCTTGTGGGCGGTCTCGTTTCGGCCGTGGGGATCAGCAATGCAGCCGCCCGCCGACAGGCAGCGGCACCCGGCGAAGCCTCCTGAGACAATGTCTCTTGACGCAACATCGTCTTTGGCCAGCCCGCCGGGTGCCGTACATTGGCAAGCCACGAGCTTCTTGAGCCGAACATCTTGAAAGGACGCTGAACATGGCGCACCAGACTGTCATGATTGCCTGCGCCCACGGCACCAACAATGCCCGGGGTCGGGAACGGATCAACCAGCTCCGTGCTGAGATTGCCGTGTTGCGCCCCGGTTTGACGGTGCTGGAGGCCTATGTTGACGTCCAGTCGCCGGCGCTGCCGCATGTCGTTGCCGGACTTGCTCCCGGCGTACGCGCCGTGGTGGTCCCGCTCCTGCTGACAGTGGGATTCCATGTGCAGGTGGACATCGCCGAGGCCGCAGCCTCCCGGCCCAACACGTTCGCGGCGGCACCGCTGGGCCCGGACCCCCGACTGGCCAAGCTGCTGGACGAGCGGCTGGGCGAGCTGCCCGCCGATTGGGGCATTGTGCTGGCCGCGGCGGGATCGTCCCGGCCCGAGGCGGCCGAACAGATTGAAGTTTTGGCTGCCGACCTGGCAGTGCGCCGCCCGCAGCGGGTATTGGCAGCCTATGGTGCCAGCGCGAAGCCCTCAGTGCCCGACGCGGTGGCACAGTTGCGGGCCGGGGGAGCCGCCGGGGTGGCGGTTGCCTCTTATTTGCTGGCGCCAGGCTACTTTCACGACCAGCTTGCCAACGCCGGCGCCGATTTGGTCGCTGAACCGCTGCTGCCTTCCGGACTTTTGGCCCAGCTGGCCCTGGAACACTTCGACAGGGCACCTTCCCGAGCCGGTTCCGCAACTCCCGCCTCCTGAGCTCCCTGCGCAGAGTTCGTGCCGAACCTGGCGCGGGGTGACACCGGGCGCCAGTCTCGCCGGCAACCCTGCGCCGGTTTTCATCGCACGACGCTGGATCCGTCCGCCCTGGCGGGCAGTCCGGCATTGCACTCGTTAAAGCAGGTGGCAGGGAAGCACAATCCACCCAAAAGTGGTGCGTGTGACGATTTATTGCCCAAGGTGAACCCGCGTTGCTTTCGTGATTGGCGCGACTGCAGAGCCAACCTACGCTCGTTTTATGACACAAACAGCTCTAGCCGGAGCGCAGGCACCTGGCACCGAAACCAACCCCGCTGCGGCTTCCGCGGACGCCCCCGCCGGAAAGCCCGTCCGCACGGCACGCCCCCGGCCGGCCGCCAAACCGCACGGGCAGTGGAAGGTTGACGGCAAGGCGCCGCTGAATCCCAACGAGGTCTGGAAGCAGGAAGACGACGGACTGTCCGTGCGCCACCGCATCGAGACCATTTACGCGCATGAGGGCTTTGACTCAATCGCAGACGATGACCTGCACGGCCGGTTCCGCTGGTGGGGGCTGTACACGCAGCGCAAGCAGGGGATCGACGGCGGCAAGACGGCCTCGCTGGAACCGCATGAGCTTGAAGACAGCTACCTCATGATGCGCGTGCGCACCGACGGCGGCAAGCTCACCACCGAGCAGTTGCGCGTCATCGGCCAGATTTCCGTGGATTTTGCCCGCAACACCGCGGACCTGACCAACCGGCAGAACATCCAGTTCCACTGGATCGAGGTTGAGAACATTCCGGAGATCTGGCGCCGGCTCGAGGCTGTTGGCCTGCAAACCACCGAGGCCTGTGGCGACGTGCCGCGCGGCATGCTTGGTTCGCCTGTGGCAGGCATTGCCAAGGCGGAGATCATCGATCCCACCGATTTCCTGCAGGAAATTGTCGACCGGTTCATCGGCAGCCCGGAGTTCTCGAACCTGCCGCGCAAGTACAAGACGTCCATCACCGGGTATCCGGACCATGACACCATCCACGAAATCAACGACATTTCCTTTGTCGGCGTGGAGCATCCGGAACTCGGCCCCGGCTACGACCTGTGGGTGGGTGGCGGGCTCTCCACCGCGCCACGCCTGGCCCAGCGCGTTGGCGTATTTGTTCCGCCGGAGGAAGGCCCCGCAGTGTGGGAGGGCGTCACCAGCATCTTCCGCGACTACGGCTACCGGCGCATGCGCAACAAGGCCCGCTTGAAGTTCCTGGTGGAGGATTGGGGCACGGAGAAGTTCCGCCAAGTCCTCGAGGATGAATACTTGGGACACAAGCTGCCCGACGGCGCGGCCCCGCCCAAGGCGAAAGTCAACGGTGACCATGTTGGCGTGCACGAGCAAAAGGACGGCAACTTCTTCATCGGCGCAGCCCCGTGCGTGGGCCGTTTCTCCGGCACGGGGATGCTGGCCCTGGCGGACCTCCTGGAAGCCCACGGCTCCCACCGCCTGCGCACCACCCCGCTGCAGAAGATCATCGCCTTGGATATTCCCAAGGATCACGTTGAAGCAGTAATTACCGAACTGGATGAGATTGGGCTGTCCGCCCGGCCGTCCGTTTTCCGCCGCAACACCATGGCATGCACCGGTGTGGAATTTTGCAAGCTGGCCATCGTGAACACGAAGGACACGGCCATCAACATCATTTCCGAACTCGAGGAGCGCCTGGCCGACCTGGTCGACGCCGGGAAACTTGACGAGCCACTCACGCTGTACCTCAACGGCTGCCCCAACTCCTGCGCCCGCATCCAGACGGCAGACATAGGCCTCAAGGGCATTATTGTCCCCACGGCCGACGGCGGCACAACGGGAGGCTTTCAGGTCCACCTTGGTGGCGGCTTGTCCTCGCACAACCGTGAGGAGGCTGGTCTGGGCCGCACGGTTCGTGGTTTGAAGGTGGCCATCCCCGACCTGCCCGACTACGTGGAGCGTGTCATTCGCAGCTATGTCAACAACAAGGTGGCGGAGGAAACCTTCGCAGAATTCGCGCACCGGGTGGATGAGGAGTTGTTGAAGTGACACAGACACCCACCACCTCGAAACTCCGCACGCACGAGGAGTTGCAGGCCCTTGCCGCCGCGGGCGCAGCGGAACTGGACTGGAACGCGTCCGCCAAGGAGGTCATCGCCTGGGTGGCGCGGAACTTCGCAACCGGTGCGGCCGCCGTCGCCTGTTCCATGGCCGACGCCGTGCTGCCGGCACTCGTGGCGGACCAGCTGCCCGGCGTCGACGTGCTGTTCCTGGACACCGGATACCACTTCCCGGAGACCTACGCCACGCGCGACGAGGTGGCCGAGAACCTGCGCGTCAATATTGTCGACGTGCTTCCGAAAAAAACTGTGGCCGAGCAGGATTCGCTGTTGGGCAAGGACCTCTTTGCCCGCGACCCGGCCCAGTGCTGTGCGCTGCGCAAGGTCGAACCGCTGCACCGCACCCTGCAGGGGTACGAGTTGTGGTTCACCGGCGTGCGCCGCGACGAGGCACCCACCCGCACCAACACGCCGCTGGTGGTGTGGGACGAAAAGAACGGGCTGGTCAAGATCAACCCCGTCGCCGACTGGTCGTACGAGGACCTGATCAGCTACTCCGAAGACAACCTCCTGCCAGTGAACCCCCTGCTCAGCCAGGGCTACCCGTCCATTGGCTGCGCACCCTGCACCAACAAAGTGGCCCCCGGCGCCGACCCCAGGTCCGGACGCTGGGCCGGAACCTCCAAGACAGAATGCGGGCTACACGTATGAGCACCCAAACCATTGATCCCCAAGCGCTCCCCAACCTCGCAAGCTCAGCCGGGGACCCGTCGGAGCTGAACTCCCTGGACCTGCTTGAATCCGAGGCCATCCACATCATCCGCGAGGTGGTCGCCGAATTTGAGCGCCCCGCGCTGCTGTTCTCCGGCGGCAAGGATTCGGTGCTGATGCTGCACCTGGCCACGAAGGCATTCTGGCCGGGCAAGGTGCCGTTTCCCGTGCTGCACGTGGACACCGGCCACAACTTCCCGGAGGTCATCGAGTTCCGCGACCGTACGGTGGAACGCCTGGGACTGCGCCTCGAGGTGGGCTCGGTGCAGGACTTCATTGACTCCGGCGAACTGTCCGAACGGGCTGATGGCACCCGCAACCCGCTGCAGACCGTGCCGCTGCTGGACGCCATCGCACGCAACAAGTTCGACGCCGTCTTTGGCGGCGCCCGCCGTGACGAGGACAAGGCCCGTGCCAAGGAGCGCATCGTGTCCCTGCGCGACGAATTCGGCCAATGGGACCCGCGCAACCAGCGCCCGGAACTGTGGAACCTGTACAACGGCCGGCACACCGTTGGCCAGCACGTGCGGGCGTTCCCCATCAGCAACTGGACCGAGCTGGATGTGTGGCGCTACATCGCCCGCGAAAACATCGAGCTGCCCGGTCTGTACTACGCCCACGAACGCGAGGTGTTTGAACGCGACGGCATGTGGCGTGCGGTGGGCGAAGTCTCGCAGCCGCGCCCCGACGAGGACGTCATCATCAAGCAGGTCCGCTACCGCACGGTGGGCGACATGTCCTGCACCGGTGCCGTGGCCTCCGACGCCACCACCGTCCATGACGTGGTGCGTGAAGTTGCCGCCTCAACCCTGACCGAACGTGGCGCCACCCGGGCCGATGACCGCATCTCCGAGGCAGCCATGGAAGACCGCAAGAAAGACGGCTACTTTTAATGAGCACCATCACCGAAACCCCGCTGGAGCAGTCAACCCTGTTCCGTTTCGCCACGGCCGGCTCCGTCGACGACGGCAAGTCCACCCTCGTGGGCCGCCTGCTCCACGATTCGAAAGCCATTTTGGCCGACACGCTCGACGCCGTCACCCGCACCTCCGCGGACCGCGGCTTCGGCGGAGAGAACGGCAGCACCCAGAAAATCGACCTGGCGCTGCTGACCGACGGCCTGCGTGCCGAGCGCGAGCAGGGCATCACGATCGACGTCGCCTACCGCTACTTCGCCACCGACCGCCGCAGCTTCATCCTCGCCGACTGCCCCGGGCACATCCAGTACACCAAGAACACGGTGACGGGCGCGTCCACTGCGGATGCCGTCGTCGTGCTCATCGATGCGCGCAAGGGCGTGCTGGAGCAGACCCGCCGGCACCTGTCCGTGCTGCGCCTGCTGCGCGTGCCCAACGTGGTGGTGGCCGTGAACAAGATCGACCTGGTCGACTTCAGCGAAGACATTTTCCGTGCCATCGAGAGCGATGTGCAGGCGGTTGCGGCCAGCATCGGCCTGAACGATGTCGTGGTCATTCCGGTGTCCGCGCTGGAGGGTGACAATGTGGTGGAGCGGTCCTCCCACACCCCTTGGTACACCGGCGCCAGCCTGCTGGAGCTGCTGGAAACGCTGCCCACCACCGACGAGCTCGAGCGTGGTTTGGAGCCGTTCCGCTTCCCGGTGCAACTGGTGGTGCGGCCGCAGGGTGCGCTGGCTCGGGAGCTTGCCGCCGCGGACGACGCCGGAGCCTCCTTCCGCGATTATCGCGCCTATGCCGGACAGGTTGCCTCGGGCGCCGTCGCGGTGGGGGACCAGGTAACCGTCCTGCCCGCCGGCCGGGAGGCCTCCGTGGTGGGCATCGACTTTGCCGGTCGATCCCTGGATCGCGCCGTGGCGCCGCAGTCCGTGTCACTGCGCCTGAGCGAGGAGATTGACATTGCCCGCGGGGACGTCATCGCCGCAACCGGCACCTTTGGCGAGGCCAGCCAGGACCTGTATGCGGAACTGTGCTGGCTGTCCACGAAGCCGTTGCGCGAAGGATCCAAGGTGCTGATCAAGCACGGCAGCAGGACCGTGCAGGGCGTGGTCCGTGCGGTGTCCGGGAAGCTGGACCTTGAGTCGTTTGCGTACGCTGAGGCGTCCGGACTGGACCTCAACGACATTGGCACCGCCCAGATCCGCCTGGCCTCGGCACTGCCGGTTGAGGCATATGCGCGCCACCGCCGCACTGGGGCGTTCCTGGTGATCGACCCGCAGGACGGCAACACCCTGGCGGCCGGCCTGGTCAGGGACCACCCGGGCGACCACGAGGACGAGCGCTACAGCATCTGATGTTCGAAAGGGACGGCGTTTGCGGTTAAAGCTGGAGGTCTGCCGGTGGCTTTAACCGCAAGCGCCGTCCTTTTTTACGGTTCCGGGCCATTGACGTGCGGCGCTTGCTCCGAAACGATGGACAGGTGCCGAAAAATCTCGGCCCATCGTTGCTGGAACCAGGGAGAACGCCATGGCCACTCAAGTATTCGTCAACCTTCCCACCGCAGATCTGGACCGTTCCAAGGCCTTCTATGAGGGAATCGGCTGGCAGGTCCAGCCGAATTTCACCGATGAGAATGCCGCCTGCATCCTGGTCGATGAGAACATCTACCTGATGCTGCTCACCCCCACGTTCTATGCCACGTTCACCGACAAGTCGATTATTGATCCGAGCACCCACCTGCAGGTCCAGACCGCGTTCAGCCGGGACAGCCGTCAGGACGTGGACACCATGCTGGAGAAGGTGCTGGCGGCAGGAGGCGTCGAGCCCCGCCCGGGTCAGGACATGGGGTTCATGTACTCCCGCGACTTTGAAGATCCCGACGGCAACTGGTTCAGCGCCCTGTGGATGGACCCGAAGGCGGCAGAGCAGGGCCCGGAAGCGTTCATGGCGGAGCAGCAGGACTAAGGCATGGCCCACGCCTGAACCTGCATCTTCGACGCGTTCGATCAAGCTCACTTTGCGGGCATGTTCGGGATCCTTGTGCCCATGCGTCGAAACGCGCCGGCACTTTACCCGAAGAAGTCCTCATCAAGTTCGAGCACCTCGTAACTCTCCTTGACCTGAACGCCCACACGGTACTTGGGCATCAATGCCGCCAGACGAGATGAAAACCCCCTTGCCGGCGCCAACGCCCTGCAGTGCACCAACGAACGCTTGGACCGTTTCGCGGTTGATGTTGCTGCCCTCGGTGTACTTCTTGGCCTGGACATAGATCTTGTCCAGTCCCAAGGGGTCCTGATCGATGACCCCGTCAACGCCGCCGTCGCCAGTGCCGCCGATGCGCTTGCCCCGCTGTTCTGCGCCAACGTAACCCATCCCTAACAACAGGTCGACGACGGCCTGCTTAAAGAATGCGGGGTCACTGGCTCTCAGGCGGTCGATCACTACCCCAGCTGGCTGTCGCTCCGGTGGCCGGTGGCCTTGAGTGGACGGGGGTTGCCATTCCCGTGCTACAGTTATTATCAAGTTGATAATAACGAACAGCGAGGGGACGTCATGGACACCATCATCGACTGGTTGAACGCCACAGCTTTCACGCTCATCGGCAATCCGGTCAGCTGGGTAGAGGTCATCGGGTTCGCCACTGGTGCGGCTTGCGTGTGGGGCGTGGCCCGGCAAAAAATTTGGAACTGGCCCGTGGGCATCCTGAACAACATCGCCTTTGTGATCTTGTTCCTCGGCGCCGGACTGTACGGTGAAACACTCCTGCAGATCATCTTTGCCGGCATCGCCATCTACGGCTGGATCAAGTGGTCGCGCGGGGCCGGCGGAACAGCAGGCAGCAATGACCTGCCCATCCGCAACGCAACGCGGGTTGAGGCTGGGACGGGGGTTGCCGCCGTCGTACTGGCAACGGTGAGCATCGCCTTCCTGCTGCACACCGGCACCGATTCACAGGTGCCCATTCCGGACGCGTTCGTGCTGGCGGCGTCGCTCGTGGCAACGTACGCGCAGGCGAAGAAGATCTTCCAGCACTGGTACGTGTGGATTGTGATTGACTTGGTGTCGATTCCGCTCTACTTCAGCCGCGGCCTGGCGCTGACGGCGATCCTCTACATTGGGTTTCTGGGCCTGTGCCTCTACGGCCTGGTGGGCTGGAACCGCCTCCGCAGCACCGACGACCGTAAACCAGCAATGGCAGGAGTCTGACCATGAGCGCGAAACCACTGTTCACGAATGCACTGGTCATTGGAAAGTTCTACCCGCCGCACGCCGGGCACAGGCACTTGATTGAAACAGCCGCCGCCGGTGCCGCCCACGTCTGCGTGCTGGTGCAGGGGAGCCGTTTCGAGTCGCTTGCGGCGGCGCAGCGTGCGGACTGGCTGGGCGAGGAGTTCGACGGCGGCAACGTCACCGTCATTCCCGTCCGCAACGACTGCCCCGAGGATTATGCCAGCGACGAGATCTGGATGGCACAGCAGGAGAACATGCGCCTGGCCCTGAAAGTCCACGGCGTGACACGCGTTGACGCCGTCTACACCTCGGAGGGCTACGGCGACAGGCTGGCCGCGGCCTTTGGCGCAGTGCACATCCCTGTTGACCCGGGCCGCCAAAAGCACCCTGTCAGCGGAACCAAGTGCCGGGGCGGCCTGGCCGGCCAATGGCAACAAATTCTCCCGGCGGCACGGCGTGGACTGGCCGTTCGCGTGATTGTGGTGGGGGCAGAGTCGACCGGCACGACCACGCTCAGCGAGGCCCTCACCGCGCACTACCGCCGGCAATTGCCCGCTCTGCAGGACGTCCCGGAACACGGCCGCCACTACACCTACGAAAAGCTTGAGGCGCTGCAGTCCCAAAACCCGGACGCCACGGTCGAGGACTTGGTCTGGACCGACACCGACTTTGGCATCATCGCCACCCGCCAAACCGCTCTGGAACAGGCCGCCGCAGAGGCCGCCCCGCTTGTCATCGCAGACACCGACGCCCTGGCCACCACCCTGTGGGAGCGCTACTACCTCGGCGACGGCAGCTACGGTTCATATGATGCGCTGACCCACCTGCCGCGCCGCGACGTGTACCTGCTCACCGACCACAACGGCGTCGACTTCGAGGACGACGGCTGGCGTGAAGGCGAACACCGCCGCCCCGAAATGACCGAGTGGTTCAAGGAAACGCTCACCGAGGAAGGCCACTCGTGGATCCTGCTCACCGGCAGCCGCGAACGCCGCCTGGCCACCGCCACGGCCGTCATCGACGCCATGCTCACCCAGCAAAACACGTTCGCTGCACCGGCGTGGTCGGCCCCCACCGTGTTGCCGGTGGCAGCATGAACCCCGCCAAGCACGACGCCGGGTCCCGACTCCCGGCCGTGGCGGGGCCCGCCGCTGAGGTGCCGGACACGGACGCCGAGTTCCTGGCCGAGTACGATCCCGCGGCGTTCCCGCCTGTCGCCCTGACCGTGGACCTTGTGGTGTTTGCCGTGGCGAACAAGGTCCTGCACGTGGCCGTCGTTGAGCGCGGGGCCCAGCCGTTCCGCGGCCGGTGGGCTTTGCCCGGCGGATTTGTGGGACCGAATGAAAATGCGCTGGCCGCGGCACATCGGGAATTGGCGGAGGAAGCCGGACTGGACCTTGGACAGCACCGCGTGTTTGTGGAACAGCTGGCGACCTTCAGCGCCCCGGACCGCGATCCGCGGATGCGGGTGGTTTCCGTGGCACACCTTGTGCTGCTGGCCAGTAACGGCGAGACGCTGCCGCCACTGGCTGCGGGCACGGACGCGGCCCATGCGCACTGGGCCCCCGTGCATGAGGTGGAACTGGCAACCCTCGCCTTTGACCATGCGGACATGCTGTCCATGGCAGTGGAACGGCTGGCCGGCAAAATGGAGTACACCACCCTCGCCGCCCGGTTGGTGCCTGAGGAGTTCACACTTTCAGCCCTCCGGGACGTTTACAGCGCCGTCTGGCAGGTGGACCTGCCGGCCGGAAACTTCACCCGCAAAATGCGCCCGTCCCTGGCCCCGACGGGCGGGAAGGTGCAGTCGGTGGGGGCTCCGGCGTCGCTCTTCACCGTGGGCCGGGAATGGATTTCGCCGCCCTGGAGCCGGCCGCAACCCTAAGCCCGCCACGGCCCCGGATTGATGCTGATGCGGACTAATTCGATTGCGGGAGCCACCCTTGTTCGCCGAGCCAGGCCTGGCACAGCGTGCTCCACGCCTCCAGGGGGCCCAGCCCCTCGGCGAGACCCTTGCCGTGATCACCGCGCTCAAACACATGCAGGTCAAACGGCACATTGTTGAGCGCCAGGGCATTGGCATAGCGCAGGGAGTGGCTGACAGGAACGCCCCCGTCGTCGGCCGTGTGCCACAGAAAAGTGGGTGGTGTGTTGGCGTCAACCAGATGCTCCGCGCTGAGTGCGCGGCGGGCCTCGAAAGTGTCGCCGCTGCCCAGGAGATTGGAGACGGAGCCCTCATGTGGTTCGTGGATAAAGGAGATGACGGGGTAGGCCAGGATGGACAGGTCGACCCTGCCCGTTGGTGCGGAGGTGGTGCCGTAAGTGCCGCTGGGCAGCAAAGCCCCTGTGGACAGCAATGCGGCCAGATGCCCGCCCGCAGAGAACCCGATGACGCCGATGCGGCTGCGGTCAATTTCCGAGCCCAGATCCAGGGCGCCTGTGCGCACGGCGGACAGTACGTCCCGAACTCGCTGCAACCCGCTTGGATGGCGGTGCGGGGCCACGGGATAGCGAACCACCAAGGCGTTCAAGCCAATCCGGGACAGCCAATCTGCAATCAGCGGGCCCTCATGTTCGGCATGCATGCCATATCCGCCGCCGGGCAGGACCAGCACCAGCGGCGCCGGGTCAGGTTGCCGCGAAACGCCCGAACCCTGCGATGCCGCTGCCGGCCGAAAGGACAGGTCCTCATCCCGGAGAGACGGCGGTGTGCTCGAGGTTGTACCTGTACCTGCGTCCGTGGCTGTGGTTGCGGTCGGGGAGGCCGGGACGGCTGCTGCTGCCGTGGGAGAGGGGCTGCTCATGCCCCCATGCTAGTCATTTCACCAGGACGAAATGGAACGCCCAAGTATGGCCGGCGTCACGGACAGTAATCTTGGACACAATTTGCGCGAAGCGCTTCGATGATTTAGCGTGGCTGTAAACGTTGCTTCGTCGAAGCGCTTAGACAACGACAATGTCCAGACAATGCCGAAACTGTGGAGATCCCCATCGCTAACATCAAAGACGTCGCCCGCGTGGCCGGAGTCTCCATTAGCACTGTCTCCTATGCCCTGTCCGGCAAGCGGCCCATCGCCGATGCCACCAAGACGCGCATTGCCCAAGCCGTCACCGAGCTTGGTTACCGCCCGAACGCCGGCGCCCGCATGCTCGCCAGTTCCCGCACAAACATCTTTGCCTTGACGGCTCCGATGCATGCTGACACCCACCCGCCAGCCCTGATGGCCTTTGTTCTGTCCGTCGTGACAGCCGCCCGCAGCTTCGACTACGACGTGCTCCTGCTGACCGAAGGTGAGGCTGTTGGCGGTCTGCGTCGGGTGGCTTCCAGCTCCTTGATCGACGGCATCATCATGCTGGACGTGACGTTGGACGACGAGCGTGTCCCTGTCATTCGTGAACTTGGCCTCCCCGCCGCGTTGATTGGAATTCCCCGGGACGCCGAGGGGCTGACCTGCGTGGACCTGGACTTCGAGCAGGCTGCGCGCCTGGCCGTTGACAGGCTCGTCGCCCTCGGGCACACCTCGATTGGCCTGATGGGCCACGCGCGGGACCTCTATGAACGCGGCTCCAACTATGCCCCGCGTTTTCGGGACGGATTCCTGGCTGCCGCACGGGAGGCTGGCATTGATGCCGCATTCCATACGACTGACGCAACCCGAGTCGGCGTGGAGGACTCCTTCGACGGCCTGCGCTCGCAGCTGCCTGACCTGACCGCCGTCGTGCTGAACTGCAATGAGACCATCCATGGAATCCTGCTGGAGATGCTGCGCGAACGTGACATCCCGGTGCCGAAGCAACTGTCGATCGTCTCGGCATGCTCCAGTTTCTCCACCGAGCATTTCCTGCCTCCATTGGATGTCATCCCCTTGCCGTCGAAGGAATCCGGCCATCGCGCGGTGGAGCTGGTCATACAGCAGCTGGGGGGCTTTGCCGACCCGCACATCGAACTGCTCAAGCCGGTGTATGACCGCAAGAGCTCCTCCGGTCCGCCACCCTCGGACCGCTAGGCTTTCGAGCCGCCAAGTCTTCCAACCGACAAATATTCGATCCGACAATCAGGACCTTGTGCCGGCGCACCCGCTTGCATTGGGCGGAAAGGAATTACGCCTCATCATCGAAACGCTTCGATAGCGTGATTGAA
Organism: Specibacter sp. AOP5-B1-6; assembly: GCF_052376555.1. Lineage (NCBI taxonomy): Bacteria > Bacillati > Actinomycetota > Actinomycetes > Micrococcales > Micrococcaceae > Specibacter > Specibacter sp. AOP5-B1-6. The sequence goes on along the minus strand of NZ_JBQSVT010000006.1, from coordinate 42,685 downwards.
GTTCATCGGCTCGGCCACACCAGCCACGAAGCGCGTTGCACAAAAAAACCAGGAACCACGGCACCAGCGGTGCCCACCTACAAGGAAGTAGTGAAATGAAGAAAACAAAATTCATGACAGCGATCGCGACCATCGGCGTCAGCGCAATGCTGCTCAGCGGATGCTCGGCCGGATCCGCTGATGTCAGCGCAGACGGCGGACCGGTAACTCTTAATTTCTGGTCGTGGGCACCCAATACCCAAAAACTCGTTGACACCTGGAACGCGGCCAACCCGGACATTCAGGTCAAGTACACCGATGCCGGCGGCGGCAAGGACTCCTCAGCGAAGCTGCTGACAGCCAGCCGTGCCGGAAACGCCCCCGACGTTGCCGCAGTGGAATACCCGACGCTGCCGTCCTTGATTGTGGCCGACGTGCCGCTGGACATCACCGATTTGGTGTCCGACGTCAAGGACAAGTACGACACGGGCACCCTGTCCCAGACCACTTTTGACGGGCAGATCTACGGGTTGCCGCAGGATATCGGGCCCATGGCCTATTTCTACCGTTCCGATCTCTTGGAGAAGTGGAACATCCCTGTTCCCACGACGTGGGCTGAATTCAAGACGGCCGCTGCCGCGGTCCGCGCCGCAGATCCCAAGGCATACCTGGCATCCCTGCCGGCAGATCAGTGGGCTTTTTATGCAGGCGTCGCCAATCAGGCTGGGTCCAAGTGGTGGTCCGTCAGCGACAACACTTGGACGGTCGGAATCGCCGATGAGGCGTCATTGCAGGTGGCGGACTACTTCCAAGACCTCGTGGATGAAGACCTGATCTCCACCGATCCGATCCTCACCCCCGAGTGGAACGCCAAGGTCAACAGCGGCACCATACTTTCCTGGCCGGGCGGGCTGTGGGCTCCGGGCGTGATTGAGGGCGTCGCAGCCGACACCGTCGGAAAATGGTCAATGGCAGCATTCCCCCAGTGGACAGCCGGTGACGCCTCCGTCGCCTACCAAGGCGGTTCGGCTGAAATTGTGACCAAGAATTCCAAGCATCCAGAGCAAGCTGCGGAGTTCATCAAGTGGCTCAATGCCAGCGATGAAGGAGCCGACTTGGTGTTGACTGTGCAAAATGCCTACCCCGCAGCCATCTCCGGGCAGGAAGCAGCAAAGTCCAGCAAGCCGCCGGCCCTCATGCCCCAGCAGGACGACTTTTATGAACTTGCTGCAACCATCTCATCGAATGCGATCCCTGTGACGTGGGGGCCCAATGCGAATGTTGCCGAGAGCGCCTTCGCCGATGAGTTGAACAAGGCAATCACGGCAGGCACCCCCTGGCGTGACGCGTTCAAAGCCGTGGAAAAGATCGTTGTGGCTGACATGACCAAGTCAGGCTTCGAAATCAGCAACAAATAGCCCAGCAGCACGTTACTGAGCAACACCCAATTCACCCGCGGCGCCAGCCGCATTGCGGGGCCGGTGCGCCGTGCCCGGTTCCAGCGGAACACTCCGGACCGCCGGCCCTCGCCAAACAAAAAGGAAGAATCGATGACTGTCACTTCGGACAGAAAGGCGGCACCTCCCGCGCGGGCGGACGCCAGCCCAACGCGCAAGCGGCCACGTTCTCGAACACCCTTCGCCCCCTACCTGTTTGTGGGTCCGGCCGTGGTGTTGTTTGTACTGTTCATGCTCGTTCCGATCATTTATGCGGCCTACCTCAGCTTCACGACGTACAGAATTACTGGCGGCGGCATTCTCGGCAAAAAAACCAAGGTTTTTGCCGGTTGGGACAATTACGTGGCCGTTTTTGCCGATCCGGCCCTCGGTTCCGGATTCTGGCATCTTGCCCTTTACGCCGTGATTGCCGTTCCCGTCACCCTGGGCCTGGCCCTGCTATTTGCATTGCTCCTGGACACCCCAGGGGTGCGTGCCACCAAGTTCGGCCAGACCGCCATCTTCATTCCCTATGCAGTACCGGGCGTCATCGCCGCACTGCTCTGGGGCTTCATGTACCTGCCCTCCACCAGCCCTTTCTCGTACATCACCGAGGCGCTTGGTTGGGGTGCGATCCCGTTTCTGGAGTCCTCGGGAATCTTTGGTTCCCTCGCCAACATCGCCATCTGGGGCGGAGTCGGCTTCAACATGATCATCATTTACACCTCCTTAACAAGCATCCCCGCCGAGATTTATGAGGCGGCCAGGATCGACGGCGCCACAGAACGACAGATCGCGTTGCGGATCAAGATACCGCTGGTCGTGCCTGCCCTGATCCTCACCGGGATCTTCTCGGTGATTGGTGCCCTGCAGCTCTACGGTGAGCCAACCACATTGAAGCCGATGACGGATGTCATCAGCCAGACCTGGGTTCCGCTGATGACGATTTATCGCAACGCCTTCCTGACCGACGACCTCCCAGGCGCCGCGGCACTATCCGTCGTCCTCGCACTCGGAACCGTCATCGTCTCAGGATTGGTGATGTGGCTCAGCAACCGCCGCAACAAGGGAGAAAAGTCATGACCGCCGTTGCCAATCGCGAGATGGCCAAACTTTCCGGCAAACGCGGGAAGACCTGGCCCACCATTCTTTTGATGCTGGGGGCCCTGTACTGCCTGGTCCCCGTCCTCTGGGTCTTTACCGCCATGTCCAAGTCGCCAAGCGAACTGTTCACCACCTTCTCGTTTGTCCCCGGCACCGGCCTGCTGGACAATTTGTCGGACTTGTTCAGCTACGGTGGTGGACAATTCGGGCTGTGGTCAGCCAACTCGGTCCTGTACGCCGGAGTGGGCGGACTGGTCTCAACCTTCGTCTCGACCATGGCCGGTTACGGCCTGGCAAAGTACGAATTCAAGGGCCGGACGGTAATCTTTTACGCCATCCTCGGCGGTGTGTTGATTCCGGGAATCACTTTGGCGATCCCGCAGTACCTGCTCCTGTCACAGGTGGGCCTCGCTGGGGGAGTGATGTCTGTGCTCCTGCCGCTGATCATCAGCCCCTTTGGCATCTACCTGTCCCGCGTCTACGCCTCGGCAGCCGTGCCGCAGGACACCATCGAGGCTGCGCGCATCGACGGTGCCAGCGAGTGGCGGATCTTTACAAAAATTGGCATCCCGATGATGATCCCCGGGATGGTCACAGTGTTCATGCTGCAGTTTGTGGGCATCTGGAACAACTTCCTGCTGCCATTCATCATGCTCAGCGACCAAAACAGTTATCCGCTGACAGTCGGGCTCTACACACTGCTGTCCAAGGGGTCCGGAAGCCCCGCCCTGTATTCGGTGGCCATCACCGGTGCCGCCGTCTCCATCATTCCGTTGATCGCCCTGATGCTTTTCCTGCAGCGCTTCTGGCGCCTGGACCTGCTCTCCGGCGGAGTCAAGGGCTGAGGACCACAACCACAGCACGCCCTGCCACAACATGGCGGTGCCACAGCCTCCCGGGCGCAGACAGCAATTTTCCATGAACCAGAAAGTGAACTTCCCATGACGGATTTCCCATCCCGCTCCTCCGATGTGCCCGCTGGCACCACGTTCCCCTGGATTGCTGACGGGTTTGCCCTCGGCGGGGATTACAGTCCCGAACAATGGCCGGAGTCCGTGTGGACTGAGGATATTGCCTTGATGTTGGAAGCCGGGGTGAACTCGGTCAATGTTGGTGTCTTCTCCTGGGGTTTGTTGGAAATTTCCGACGGCGTCTTCGACTGGGGCTGGCTCGACAAGATCATGGATCTGCTGGCCGAGGCCGGCATCGGCGTCAATCTGGCCACCCCCACGGCGGCACCGCCCATGTGGCTCATGCAGGCACACCCCGAGATCGCCTGCGTCAGTCAGCATGGGGTCCGCAATTCCCAGGGCGGACGGCTTGGCTGGAGCCCCAGCTCTGCCGTTTTCCGCCGCTACGCACTGCGCATGGTGGAAGCCATCGCCACCCGCTACAGCAACCACCGCGCACTAAGGCTGTGGCATGTCAGCAACGAGCTGGGCAATGAAAACGCCCACAGCTACGACGACGAGACGGGCCAGGCCTGGCAGCAGTGGCTGAAGCGGAAGTTCGGCACCGTCGAGGCCCTCAACGACGCTTGGGGAACTGCGTTCTGGGGGGCATCGCTACACGTCCTTTGAGCAGTTGCAGCCGCCCCGCCACACGAGCACAAGCCACAATCCGGGGCTTTTGCTGGACTTTGAACGGTTCACCTCCGACGCGCTGCTGGGCCACCACCTGGCCGAGCGCGAGGTGCTGCGCCGGATCACCCCGCACATCCCCGTCACCACGAACTTCATGGTGCAGAACCACCCGAACGGCCTTGACTACGCCGCCTGGGCCAACGAGGTGGATCTGGTCTCCAACGACCACTACACCCTGGGCCACGATCCGGAGCGACACGGGGAGCTGGCGTTCTCGGCCGACCGGGTCCGGGGCATGTCCGGCGGCGACCCGTGGCTGCTTATTGAACACTCCACTTCCGCCGTCAACTGGCAGCCGCGCAACAGGGCCAAGTCGCCCGGGGAACTGATTCGCAACTCCATGGCGCACATTGCCCGGGGAGCAGACGGCGCACTGTTTTTCCAGTGGCGCCAGTCGACGGCCGGCAGCGAGCAGTTCCACTCCGCAGTGGTCCCGCATGCCGGGGCGCGCACGAAGATCTACCGGGAAGTGAAAACCCTGGGCCAGACGCTGCGCAACATCCGCGAGGTGGCAGGCAGCCGGGTGCAGCCGTCCCAGGTGGCCATCCTGTTCGACTACGATGCCGCCATGGCATTGAAGTCCGGGTCCAAGCCCAGCATTGACGTGAACTCACTGGACGCACCCCTGACCCTGCACAGGGAACTGACGGCCCGCGGCATCCAGGTGGACATCATCCATCCGTCCGCGCCGCTCACCGGCTACAAGGCCGTGCTGGTTCCGACCCTGTTCCTGTTGACAGCGGACAACGCAGCCAAGCTGGATCCCTATGTCACGGGAGGCGGGCACCTGCTTGTGACGAGTTTCTCCGGCATCGTCAATGAACACAACCGGGTCGTTGAGGGCGGCTATCCCGGAGTGCTGCGGGATCTGCTGGGCGTGCGGGTGGAAGAATTCTTCCCGCTGTTTGAGGACGAAAAGGTGGGCCTGGACGGGCCGCTGACAAACGGGAAGTCATGGTGCGGAGCCGTTTGGAGCGAACTGCTCGAGGTTACCGAACACGGTGCCGGCAGCGACGCCGAGGTTCTGGCCCGCTACACCTCCGGGGAAATGTCCGGACAGCCGGCGATCACGCTGCGCGCAGTCGGTGCGGGAACGGCCCAATACGTCTCCACCCACCTGGACCGGAACTCCACAGGTGCACTGCTGGCACAGCTCATTACACGAGCTGCCATCACCCCGGTGGCTGTGGCAGAGCGTGGCTTGGAACTCGTGCGCCGCGCAGCCGCGGCTCCTTCAGACAGCGGGCCGGATGCCGCATCCACCCCGAGCTGGCTCTTTGCCATCAACCATTCATCAGAACCGCTGGCGCTCGCTGCAACCGGACTCGACCTCGTGTCTGGCGCCCGGTTCACCTCCGGCGATGCTGTTGCCGCCGGAGCCGTCGCCGTTATCCGAGAGGACCCCTCAGCTTGAAATTCACCGATGGCTTTTGGCAGGCACGCCCCGGCGTGACTGCCCTCTACGCCCAAGAGGCCCACGACATCATCCCGGACGGCGACACCCTGCGCGTCCATGCCCCGACCAAGGTCATTGAGACCCGCGGAGACACCCTCAACCGGCCCATGCTGAGCGTGAGCCTTTCCTCACCGCTCGACGGCGTGATCCGGGTTCGGATTGAACATCACAAGGGTCGCCGGCCCAGTGCCGGATTCGACCTGGTGGGTGCCACCGAGGGTGTTGGGGTTGCGGCAACCCACGAGAAGGACGGGGTTCTGGAGTCCGGGACTCTCACCAGCGGGGGACTCACCGCCCGCATCACCCCCGGCGCGCCCTGGAACCTCACCTTTGAATCCGAAGGCCGGGTCCTCACCTCCAGCGGCAACAAGTCCGTGGGCTACATGAAACTGGCCCCGGATGCGCCTGTGGCCACCGAGCCTGTTGGTGAAGTGGGTGTCACCACCTCGGGGCTGGCCCCCGCCACAAGTTATGTTCATGAGCAGCTCAGCCTGGGCGTGGGCGAGCTGGTGTACGGGCTGGGCGAACGCTTCGGCGCCCTCGTCAAGAATGGCCAGACCGTTGACATTTGGAACGCCGACGGCGGCACGGCCAGCGAGCAGTCATACAAGAACATTCCGTTTTACCTGACCAACCGCGGCTACGGCGTCCTCGTCAACCAAAGCGAACATGTCTCCTTTGAGGTGGCTTCCGAGTCCGTTAAACGAGTGCAGTTCTCCACCGCAGGCGAAGCCCTCGAATACTTTGTGTTTCAGGGCCCCACACAAAAGGACGTGCTCGAGCGCTACACGGCTCTGACGGGCCGTCCGGCCCGGGTCCCGGCCTGGTCCTATGGCTTGTGGCTCTCCACCAGCTTCACCACGGATTACGACGAAGCGACTGTCAACAGCTTCATCGACGGCATGCGTGAGCGGGAACTGCCCCTGTCGGTATTCCACTTTGACTGCTTCTGGATGCGTGAATTCAATTGGACAGACTTCGAATGGGACGCCCGCGTCTTCCCCGACCCCGAAGGAATGCTGGCCCGCCTGCACGAAAAAGAGCTGCGCTTGAGTGCCTGGATCAACCCCTACATTGCGCAACGCTCCAAGCTGTTTGATGAGGCAGCCGACGCCGGATACCTCGTCCACCGCCCGGATGGCAACATCTGGCAATGGGACCAGTGGCAGGCCGGCATGGCGTTGATCGACTTCACCAACCCCGCCGCCACGGCCTGGTTCCAGCAGAAGCTCCGAGTGCTGCTGGCACAGGGCATCGATGCCCTGAAGACAGACTTTGGCGAACGAATCCCCACCGACGTTGTGTGGCATGACGGCTCCTCGCCGGAGGCCATGCACAACTGGTACACCCAGCTCTACAACCAAGCCGTTTTTGAGGTGCTTGAGGAGCAGCGGGGGGAAGGCGATGCGGTCTTGTTTGCCCGTTCCGCTACGACCGGCGGGCAACGCATGCCGATACATTGGGGCGGTGACAATTCGTCGTCGTACGAGTCAATGGCAGAGTCCCTGCGCGGCGGATTGTCGCTGGCGTTCAGTGGCTTTGGCTTCTGGAGCCATGACATTGGCGGTTTTGAAGGAAAACCCGACCCGGAGGTTTTCAAGCGGTGGGTTGCCTTTGGCATGCTCTCCAGCCACACACGCCTGCATGGCTCCTCCAGTTACCGGGTGCCGTGGGCCTTCGACGAGGAGGCTGTGGAGGTCACACGGAAGTTTTCGCACCTGAAACTGGAACTGATGCCGTATCTGTATGCGGTGGGATTGGAAGCGCACGAACGCGGCCTGCCGTTCATGCGCCCGATGCAGCTGGAATTTCCCCACGATGCGGGCTGTGACTACCTCGACCGTCAGTACATGATCGGCCGTGACCTTTTGGTTGCCCCTGTCTTCTCCGCCGACGGCACCGTGGAATACTACCTGCCGGCAGGAACCTGGACCAACTACTTCACGGGCGAAACCGTCCAGGGTGGCGGCTGGCGCAGCGAAACCCACTCCGTCATGAGCCTGCCCCTGTGGGTTCGCGGAGGCGCTGTGCTGGCAACGGGAAACCGCACCGACCGCCCTGATTACGACTATCTGGACGGGCTGCTCGTCACGATCTATCCGGGTGCAGGGGAAAACAGCACCACCACGCGTGTCACCAGTCCGACGACGGGGCACGAAGCCCTGATCACGGTGGTCCACGGCGGCACAACAACAGAAGTTTCGAGCGCGGGTGCCGACATCCGCGTCCGGCTCGCAGGCGGCAGCGCCGTCACCACATCCAATGAAAAGGCAGTTCTCAGCCATGTCTAATGCAACCATTGCCTCCACAGATGCAGCCGTGTCCGTGGGCAACGCCGACTACCGTGATTGGGGTCTGGAGTTTCCCGCCGACTTCGTTTTCGGCTCCGCCACGGCTTCATACCAGATCGAAGGCGCGGCGAACGAGGATGGCCGCGGGCCGTCCATCTGGGACACCTTCAGTCACACCCCTGGCATGGTGTGGAACGAGGATACTGGGGATGTGGCATGCGATCACTACAACCGGCTCGATTCCGACCTCGATCTGATGGTCGGGCTGGGGCTGGAAGCCTACCGCTTCTCCATCGCTTGGCCACGTATCCAACCCTCAGGCACCGGTCCGGCCAATACGAAGGGACTGGACTTCTATACCCGGCTGGTGGACGGCCTGATCGCCCGCGGCATCAAGCCAATCGCAACCCTCTACCACTGGGACCTGCCGCAGGCTCTCGAGGATGAGGGCGGCTGGGCCAACCGTGCCACCTCCTACGCCTTCGCAGAATACGCCCGCATCATGGGCGAGGCTTTGGGAGACAAGGTGGTCACCTGGACCACCTTGAATGAGCCCTGGTGTTCGGCCTACCTCGGCTATGGTTCAGGGGCCCACGCACCCGGTCTCACCGACGGGGCCAAGGCGCTGACTGCAGTCCACCACCTCAACTTGGCCCACGGGCTCGCCGTTGCGGCATTGAAGAAGGTCGCTACCAACGATCCGGACTTCTCCATCACCTTGAACCTGCACGTCATCCGTGGCGAAGGCGATGGCTCGCCGGATGCAGTCCGTCAGATCGATGCCCTCGCCAACCGCGTCTTCCTCGGCCCACTGCTGCACGGGAGCTACCCGGAAGACGTCTTTGCCGATACGGCTGAGGTCACGGACTGGGCTTTCATTCTTCCAGGCGACCTTGAACTGATCCGCCAGCCGCTGGACCTGCTGGGTGTGAACTACTACTCGACCACGCTGGTCCGGAACTGGGACGGGGCCAGCCCGAGAGCCAACAATGACGGACACAAGGACATGGGCGGCTCGCCCTGGCCCGGGGCAGACCGTGTGGAATTCCTGCCCCAGCCCGGTCCCTACACCGAGATGGGCTGGAACATCGAGCCCGCAGGCCTGGAAGAACTGCTGGTCTCACTGCACGAGGAGTTCCCCGGGCTGCCGCTGATGGTCACGGAGAACGGTGCCTCCTTCGCCGACACCGTCACTACGGGGACCACCGCCTCAGGTGAGCGTGCCGCCGTCGTCCATGACCCGCAGCGGACAGACTACCTGCAACGCCATTTCACGGCGGCACACCGGGCCATGGCGCGCGGCGTGGACCTGCGCGGCTACCAGGTGTGGTCACTGATGGACAACTTCGAGTGGGGCTACGGATACTCCAAACGTTTCGGGATCGTGTACATTGACTTTGATTCTCAGGAGCGCATCCTCAAAGACAGCGCCAAATGGTACCGGGACGTCATTAAAACTCGGACCCTCCAACCCCTCACCGGACAGTAATCCTGGCGCGACCGACGCCGCTCCGGCGCAGTGCGGAACCTAATGCCGTTCCCGGCCGTTGGGCTGGACAAGCCCTGTGAAGATGGGAGAATTTGAAGAAGGGTCGGGTGTACAGTCCGGCCGGGAATGGCGAGGGGGACACCATCGAAAGTTGGGCCGTGAAAGACGCGGAGATGGCAGTGGAAGACAAACGATTCCAGGAACAGGCGCTCGGAGACGCGGCGCAGGCCATTCGCAACACAATTGTGGGCCGCCTTCACGACGACGGGCTCAACCACCACGATGTGCAATTCAGGGTCAAGGCCCCTGCTTCCGCGGCGGAGAAGCTCACTCGTCGCGACCATGACGGCCTGCTGAAGTATCCCGGCGGGCTCGAACGGCTTGATGACTTGATCGGTGTCCGGGTGATTTTGTTCGTGGAGTCGGACATCGACGCGGTGGCCATCGCCCTGAGCAACCAGTTCACCTGCCTCGACGATGAAGACAAGACGGCCATGATGCGCAAAAATGGCGGCATTGGCTACGCCGGACGGCACCTGACGCTGGAAGTGCCTGCGCACAACCCGCCCACCAACTGCAGGGACTATGCGGGCTACCGCTTCGAAGTTCAGATCCGCACCGTCCTCCAGCATGCCTGGGCTGAATTTGAGCATGACATCCGCTTCAAGGGATCCAGCGGCGACAACGCAGAGATCAGCCGCGCCTTCACCATGGCCTCCACCCTCATCGAGCTTGCCGACCAGCAGTTCGTGAACATTGCCGACACCCTCAAACGGCTGCAGTCCGAGGGTGCCATCGTCCCGGTCCCGGAGACCCAAATGCTCGATGCGGGATCCCTGCAGACTGTGCTGAACCGGGCCTTCCCGCAGTATCGCAGCAGCAAGGAAAACCAGTACGACTGGATGGTTGACGTGCTCGCGGCGAACGGCATCGGCACCGTCAGTGCAGCCGAGGAATGGTTTAAGTCGATCGATGCGCGGAAGGTGGCCAAACTGATGGCTTACCGCTTCAACCCGGGCCAGGTCCGCATCGCCGACGATCTCCTGTTGCAGTCCTTTGGGGAGTCGTATGTGGATGCCACGAAGTCGGTGGGCAGCGACAGGAACCGCGAGTCAAAGCTGCTTTCACGCCTGCGCAGGCTCCGCGATGAGCTGGACGGCCAGCGGGACGACTGAACCGGGGAGGGCACGCCGCCGGGAGGCCGTCAGCCCTGGGTTGCAGCCCATTCCGCAACGCGTGCGCCGCTTTCCTGCTCGGAGAGGTCCACGACACGGGTCATGATGGACCAGCGGACGCCAAAGGGGTCCCGGATGCTCGCAAAGCGATCTCCGGAAACGAAGTCCGCCACGGCTTCGCGCACCGTTGCTCCCGCCTTGACGGCGCGGGCCAACACCGCGTCAACGTCGGAACAGTACAACGCCAGCGAATAGCAGTCGTCGTCTCCCCCGGGCGCCGGCACCAGGTGGTAGGCCGGGTTGGGCTCGCCCAGCTGCAAGCGGCCCTGGCCGAAGTCCAGCTCCGCATGGACCACGACGCCGTCGAACTCGGTGACGCCCACGGTGCGGGCACCAAAAACGTCCTCGTAGAACGCGATGGCCCGCGCCGCTCCGGCAATGGCGAGGAACGGGGTCAGGCTCGTGAAGCCGTGGGGCACACCCCGGGTCGTGAACTCTCCGTTGGCGGCGGTGGCAGTGGTTGATTCTGGTGAATTGTTCATGCAAAAAACGATACGCAGACCCCGCTCCGGATGCTTGTAGATTCACGACAACAACATCCCTAGACTTGCCCCGTGGACACTTCTTTCAAGGGGATTCTGTATCCGGCGCGGCTGCCAACGTTCCACCGCATGCCCGCGCCCGAGGAAGTTTCACATCTGGTGTCGTGGTTTTGGATCCCCGAGTGGGACATTGCACCGGGCCGGACCTCGCGCCAGCAGCTGCTTGCCTTCGCGGCGTGCAACCTGGTGGTCCAGGCCCATGGAGTGGAGCTGTCCGGCCCCGCAACCCGGGTCTCCCACCAGGACCTCACAGGACGGGGCTGGGCTGTGGGCGCACTCCTGCGTCCCGCGGCCGTGCCCTCATTCACCCACGATCCAGCCGAACTGCGCGACACGCAGCTGCCCCTGGGGCTGCCCGGGCTGCTGGACCCCGTCGTCCAGGCCATGGGCGGACGGGATCCGGACCAGCGGCGCAAGAATGCGGTTGCGGTGTTTTCGCAATGGCTGTTGGACCGGATTCCTGAGGTCGGGCCCGAAGCCTTGGTCGCCAACGCCATGGCGGAGCTGATCGCCGCCAGCGCGGACGTGGTCCAGGTGGACGATGCCGCCCAACAGCTGGCGGTGTCCACAAGGACCCTGCAGCGGCTGGCGAAGAAATACGTTGGTCTGAGCCCGTCTGCGCTCATACGACGGCGGCGCCTCCAGGAAGCCGCCGAGCGTTCCCGCACGCATCCCGGCCTGGGCCTGGCCGAGGTGGCTGCTGAATTTGGTTACGCCGACCAGGCCCATCTGGCAAACGATTTTCAACGCTTTCTTGGCTTCACGCCGAGCAGCTACCGGCGGGCAGTGGGTGAAAGGGAATTGTGAACCAGCGTGACCTGCCATGACCCGGCGTTTCAGAACTGTTGAACAGGGCCCTGCCGATTTCTAGCCTTGGAAAATGACACAATCTCCAGAGCACGGCACCCCGGAAGAAACAGCACCGGGCAACCCCGCACCCCTGAAAACCAACCGCATCGTTGCCGGCCAAAAGACCCGCAGGAAGCTTCGCGGCGTGGAAATCGTGGCCCTCGCCGCCCTGGTGGCGCTCATTGGGGCCGGCGCTGCCGTCGCCGCAGTGACCGCCGGCAACAACACCAAAAGCACCGAACAACAAGCCGCACCCGGTCCCGCAAGCGAACTTCGGCTGGGCTACTTCGCCAACGTCACGCACGCCCCGGCGTTGATTGGGGTCAACGACGGCATCCTCGAGAAGAGCCTTGGCGCCACCGCCCTGAAAACCCAGGTGTTCAACGCGGGCCCGTCCGCCATCGAGGCCTTGAACGCCGGGGCCATCGACGCCGCCTATCTCGGCCCGAACCCCGCCATCAACTCCTATGTGAAGAGTTCCGGTGAATCCATCCGGATCATCGCCGGGGCCACCAGCGGCGGCGCGCAACTCGTGGTGAAACCCAACATCGCCTCGGCTGCGCAGCTGAAGGACAAGGTGCTGGCCACTCCGCAATTGGGCGGCACCCAGGACGTGGCATTGAGGTCGTGGCTCGCCGGGGAGGGGTTCACCGCGACACCCAGTGGCGGCGGTGACGTCACCATCAACCCCACAGACAATGCAAGCACCCTGAAGCTTTTCCAAGAGGGCAAGATCGACGGCGCATGGTTGCCTGAGCCGTGGGCTTCGCGCCTGGTGCTCGAAGCCGGGGCCAAGGTGCTTGTCAATGAGGCAGATCTTTGGGACAAGGGCGAGTTTGTCACCACCATCCTGGTCGTCAGCAAGCAGTTCCTGGCGCAGCATCCACAAACCGTTGATGCGCTGGTGGCCGGCAACGCCGAGTCCATAGGCTGGCTCAACTCCCATCCGGCGGATGCAGCCACATCCGTCAATGCCGCGTTGAAGGCGCAAGCTGGCAAGGAACTGGCAGCGGACGTCATCGACCGGTCCCTGAAGGAACTGAGGTTCTCCGCGGATCCGCTCGCGTCCACATTCCCGAAACTGTTGCAGGCCGGCGTCACAGCCGGGGTTGGCCAACAAGCCAATCTGTCGGGCATCTTTGACCTGCGACCCTTGAACCGGATCCTGGAAAAGAATGGCCAGGCAGCGGTTTCCGCAGGCGGACTGGACTAAAAACGCCGACAGTCTGGCGCGCCACGGCTGCCGCAGACGCGAGTTTGTGACGCTGCGTGAACCACCGTGACCTTGGGAGTCCCGTTCATTGAACGGGCCCAACCGCAGTCCCTACCGTTTAAGAATGACTACACGTGGAAGCCAATCCGGCACGAAGCAGCCCGAGGCGCCGCAGGGCCTTCCCGCTCTGCGGCTGAGGCGCATCGTGGCCGGTGAGAAGCCACAACGCAAGTGGCGCGGCCTGGAAATCATTGTTGTTTCGGCACTTGTCGCCCTCATCGGGGCAGGGGCAGCCGTCGCCAGTGTGAATGCCAAGGACAGCGAACCGGGTGCGCCCGCCACCGCGGCGCCGGCCGCCGTCCTGAAGCTTGGCTATTTTGGCAATGTCACCCACGGTCCGGCGCTGGTGGGTGTGGAAAAGGGCATCTTCGCCAAGGACCTCGGCGCCACCACGCTGGAAACGCAGGTGTTTACCACCGGCCCGGCCACCGTGGAGGCCCTCAACGCCGGTGCCATTGATGCCGCATACCTTGGCCCCAACCCGGCACTGAATTCCTTTGTGCAAAGTGGCGGCGAATCCATCCGCATCATCGCAGGAGCTGCTTCCGGCGGAGCCCAGTTCGTGGTCCGCCCGGGCATCGGCGGCGCCGAAGACCTCCGGGGAAAGACCATCGCCACCCCGCAATTGGGCGGCACGCAGGATGTGGCGCTGCGCAAGTGGCTGGGGGACCGCGGACTGTCCACCGACACCTCCGGCGGCGGGGACGTCACCATCACCCCCACCACGAACGCCCAAACGCTGCGGTTGTTCCAGGACGGGAAGATCGACGGCGCCTGGGTCGCCGAGCCCTGGACCTCGCGGCTCGTGCTCCAAGCCGGGGCGAAAGTCCTTGTCAACGAGGCAGAGCTGTGGGACAGGGGAGAATTCAGCACCACCGTGCTGGCCGTGAACAAGACCTTCCTGGCGGAGCATCCGCAAACAGTGGAGGCGTTGCTGACAGGGCACGTGGAATCGGTGCAGTGGCTTGACGGGCACCCGGATGAGGCCGGGACCGTCATCAACGCCGCGCTCAAGACGGCCATTGGACAGCCGCTGGAGGACGACGTGATTGCCAGGTCCCTGTCCGAACTGAAATTCACCTCAGACCCGCTGTCCGCCACCTTTCCGACTTTGCTCGATCACGGGGTCGCCGCCGGTGTTTCCAAGCCGGCAGACCTCAACGGGCTCTTTGAACTGACATTGCTTAACAAGGTGCTAAAGGCTGCCGGCGGCCAACCCGTCACGGCAGCAGGAATGGGTGCGGAATGACCGGACTGCTAACTGCTGATGCCACCACTGGGACCACGGGCGCAACGGGGGCGGACAGCGAAAACCAGGCCCCCGCCGTCGTCCTGGAAAACCTGGGCAAGCGCTTTGGCGCCGGCGCGCCAGTGCTCGACGGCGTGAATGCCACTGTGCGCCAGGGCGAGTTCGTGGCCCTGCTGGGGGCGTCTGGCTGTGGGAAATCGACGCTGCTGAACATCATTTCAGGGCTGGACGTGCCCTCGGCAGGGGCCCTGGAGGTGCCGGCCGACGGTGCTGCGTTCATGTTCCAGGATTCGTCGCTCTTCCCGTGGCTCAGTGCCCGCGGCAACGTCGAACTGGCATTGAAGCTGCGCGGTGTGGGGCGGACCGACCGCAAGGCGCGGGCGGCGGAGCTGCTCGACCTGGTGAACCTTGGCCATTCGGTGGACAAGCGGCCGCACGAGCTTTCCGGCGGCATGCGCCAACGGGTCGCGCTGGCCAGGGCGCTGGCGCAGGACAGGCCGCTGCTGCTCATGGACGAGCCGTTCGCCGCGCTCGACGCCATCACCCGCGACCTGCTGCACAACGAACTTGAACGGGTCTGGAAAGAAACCGGGCGGACCATCATTTTTGTCACCCACAACGTGCGCGAGGCTGTGCGGCTGGGGCAGCGTGTGCTTCTGCTGTCCTCCCGCCCGGGCACGGTGGTGGCCGAGTGGCAGGTCTCGGACGACCACAGAACCAATGCCGCGGCGGCCGGAAAACTTACCGGCGACATCACCGCCCGACTGCGCGAGGAGATCCGCCGACATGCCTGAAACTGTAACTTCACCCATGCTCAAGAGCGGCACCGCAGAGGAGATGCGCTCGCTGGAAGCGGGGCTGGACTCGCTGCAGTCCGAGGCTGTTGAACGCCGCGGAATCGACTGGTCGCGGATCCTGTTGCCGCTGGCCGCCTTCGTGGTGCTGCTGCTGGCATGGCAGTTCTATGTTTCGCTGGGCCTGCGCCGCCGCGACCTGGTGCCAGGGCCGTTGGACGTGCTCGGTTCGCTGGGTGCGCTGTGGTCCGAGGGGACGGCCCAGGAAGCGGTCGGGACGTCGCTGCAGCGCGGCATCATCGGGTTCACGATCAGCATTGTGGTCGCCACCCCGATCGGGCTGCTGCTGTCGCAGGTCCGGGTGTTGCGCCGCGCATTTGGCCCGTTAATCTCGGGGCTGCAGGTGCTGCCGTCCGTGGCATGGGTGCCGGCAGCGATCATCTGGTTCGGCCTGACCGACGCCACCGTGTACTTTGTCATGTTCATGGGTGCCATCCCGTCCATCATCAACGGGCTCATCGCGGGCGTGGACCAAATCCCTCCGCAGTACCGCCGCGTGGGGCAGATCCTGGGCGCCTCGCGCTGGGAGATGGCCGTGAATGTGGTGCTCCCGGCAGCACTTCCCGGCTATGTTGGTGGGCTGAAGCAGGGCTGGGCGTTCTCGTGGCGTTCCCTCATGGCCGCCGAAATCATCGCCATGGGCGGATCGCTCGGGTTCGGCCTGGGCTCGCTGCTGGAACAGGGCCGGCAACTCTCGGACATGGGCATCGTGATGTCGGCGATCCTGGTCATCTTGTTCGTGGGCATCGCCGTTGAACTGCTGGTCTTTGCACCCGTCGAGAAGCGGCTCCTGCGCGGCCGCGGGCTGCTTGCCGGCAGCACCCGGTAGCGCTTCTATCAGGACGACTCGACTGTGCGCCAGTTCTCAATGAATCTCCAGGTGGCGTGTGCCTGGTGCGAGGCCGACGCGGCGACGTCCGAGGCGGAGGTGAAAACATGCCTTGAGAACGGGCGGGCAGTCAATGGAGGGCACAGCTTACTGTCGTTTGCTTGGGCAGCTGCGGCTAGTTACGTGTCTCTGCACCCGGTGGCTACGTCAGCATCGGCTCGCCACTGAGCAGTGAACCATGGATAGCTGATGGGAAGAACGTAGTCGATGCCGGTGAACGGGCCTCCGGTTTGGTACGCGGGGGCCTCCAGCAATCCAACAAAACTAGATAAGCCGTCCTTGATTCCTTCCTTGTGCATCTCCTCGTGTGCTTCAGCGGCGCGGGGATCATCGCCGTTCACCCCGGCTATCGACTTGATGACGTTGTGGCTGAGGTGAGACACCCTAGTAGTTACATTTGCTGTGAATTACGCTGTTTCGTCCGGTAGGAGATGGCCGCCGATAGGGCTGTGATTAGGGCGGTGGCAATCAGAAATGGGGTGATGCCCTCAGGGAAGAAGGACGGATTTCCGATGTTCAGCAGCGCCGGAATGACAGAGACCAAAATACCGATGATAAGTAGCCCGAGAGCGCTGAGGGAGACTTTTTTGTCCTTGGTGGGGTTCATGATTCATTCTCCTGGCCTGCGTCTGGTATCCGCACCACGGAACACCGGTGATATGAAGGGTAAGTCCTGTGGGTTGGCCATCATGCTGGTTGCAAGCAATGATTGCCGCGGCCCCGAACCCGATGACAGCAGCTGCAATAGTGCCGGCGATGGCACGGAACGATCTTGTCTTTAATGAAACGTGGAGCTCCGTCATTTTTCTCCATCACCGTGAACTTATTGATGGATTTTGTTCCAGGAATAGACCCTTCCTGGATCTGTCAATCGAAAGGGAACACCGATGATGCCCTGCGTCCCCTTACTAGCGACTCTATGCCTGATAGCCACAATTTGTTTCGACATTCGAGGTTTCCTAGCCAAACGGTCAGTACAGATCGCTCCACGGGACTTGAGCCGCGGACCGGCCACTTCGGCGGCGGGATCGGTGTAGGTGCAGAGCCACCTTAATGTGTCCTCCCATGACGTCGCATGAACGGGTGTAACGCGCGTCTTGTCCGCCGATATCGGCCTTCCCTAAGGTTTTGTTTCATGGCAATTGTGGATCTGTACCCAACCTCGCTCCGGCTGCTCGGCCGTCCCGTCCTCGTCGTGGGCGGCGGCACCGTTGCATCCCGCCGCGCCAAGGCACTGCTCGACGCCGGAGCCCACGTCACGCTGGTGGCCCCGGTCCTCAGCGCCCCGGCCCGGGCAATGGCCGACGCAGGCCTGCTCACCTGGCACGCCCGCGGCTACAAAAGCGCTGACATGGCCGATGCCTGGTACGCCGTGGCAGCCACCAACAACGCCGATATTGACGCCCGGGTGGCCGTGGACGCCGAGACCAACAGAACCTGGTGCGTCAACCACTCCGATGCGCAGGATTCAGCGGCATGGACGCCAGCCGTCGCCACGGTCCAGGACATCAAGGTGGCAGTCAACGCCGGGGGAGACCCGCTGCGGGCAGTTGCCATCCGCAACGCCATCGCAGCCGCGCTGGAAACTGGCGAACTGCCGCTGCAGAGGTTCCGCGGCACCGCAGGAGGACCGGCCAGCCGGCATCTGGACACACGCGATCATCGAAGTGGCTCCGTCGCCCTCGTCGGCGGCGGGCCGGGTGCGGAAGACCTCATCACGGTGCGCGGCCGCCGGCTCCTGGCCGAGGCCGACGTCGTCGTGGCTGACAGGCTTGGTCCGCGCGGGCTGCTGGAAACACTGGGCGAGAACGTGCGGGTCATCGAGGTCGGCAAGACGCCGGGCCACCACCCCGTGCCGCAGACCGAGATCAATGCGATCCTGGTCCGTGAAGCCCTTGCCGGCAACAGGGTTGTGCGGCTCAAGGGCGGCGACCCGTATGTGCTGGGCCGCGGCGGCGAGGAGGCCGTCGCCTGCCGCGAGAACGGTGTGGACGTGGAAGTTGTCCCCGGTGTGACGAGTGCCGTCAGCGTTCCCGCGGCGGCCGGCATCCCGGTCACCCACCGCGGCCTGGCCAAGGCGTTCACCATGATCAGCGGGCACGAAGAACTTGAAAACGTCCCGCACGGCAGCGACCACACGGTGGTCCTGCTCATGGGGGTGGGCACGCTGAACCGCTCCATGCCCATCCTTGAGGCCGCCGGCCGCGGCCCGGACTGCCCCGTGGCCATCATCGAAAACGGCTACGCCAAAAACCAGCGCGTCACGATCGGCACGCTGGGCACCATCGCAGCCCTCGCCCAGGCGGGCAGGGTGCGCAACCCGGCCGTCGTCGTCGTCGGCGATGTGGTGCGTGTCAGCCCGCTGGCACCGGCCGAACTCGCCACGGCCAACTACGGCACGCGGGAAACTATCAGAACCTTCTCTTAGACTTGTCCATAAGCCCCTTTTGAAACACAGAGAAACGAGCACAGCCGTGTCATCACACACCTCAGCGACGTCAGCAGCGCCCGGAACCGCGGAGCGCCCGCTGCGCATCGCCGTCATTGGCTCCGGCCCGGCCGGCGTCTACGCGGCGGACATGCTGACCAAAAGCGCCGACGTGCGTGACGGACTGGTCGTCAGCATCGACCTCTTTGACCGCTACCCCGCCCCCTACGGCCTGATCCGCTACGGTGTTGCGCCGGACCATCCCCGCATCAAGGGCATTGTGAACGCGCTCTACAAGGTGCTGGACCGCGGCGACATCCGCTTCTTCGGCAACGTCGACTACGGCACCGACCTGGCGCTCGAGGACCTGCAGAAGCATTACGACGCCGTCATCTTCGCCACCGGTGCCATCAAGGACGCCGATTTGAACATCCCCGGGATCGAGCTGGACGGCTCCTACGGCGGCGCCGACTTCGTCTCCTGGTACGACGGCCACCCCGACGTCTCCCGCGAATGGCCGCTGACCGCCAAGGAGATTGCCGTGATCGGCAACGGCAATGTGGCGCTTGACGTGGCCCGTGTCCTGTCCAAGCACGCCGACGACCTGCTCGTCACCGAAATCCCCGACAACGTGTACGCCGGACTGAAGGCGTCGCCCGTCACCGATGTGCACATCTTCGGCCGCCGCGGCCCCGCCCAGGTGAAGTTCACGCCCATGGAGCTGCGCGAACTTTCGCACTCGAAGGACGTTGACATCGTCCTGTACGAGGAGGACTTTGACTTCGACGAGGCCTCCGATGCCGCCGTCAAGTCCAACAACCAGGTCAAGACCATGGTCAACACGCTCACCAACTGGCTCGTTGAACAGGAGGACGACGCCGCCGACCCCACCACGGGCGCCTCGCGCCGCCTCCACCTGCACTTCCTGCACAATCCGGTCGAGATCACGGGCGCGGACGGCAGCGTCACCGGCATCAAGTTCGAGCGCACCGAGCTGGACGGCACCGGCAATGCGCGCGGAACCGGTGAGTTCATCGACTACCCGGTCCAGGCCGTGTACCGCTCCGTTGGCTACTTCGGTTCGGCCCTGCCCGACGTTGAATTTGACCACCGGCGCGGCGTTGTCACGAACGACGCCGGCCGCGTGCTGGGAGCCGACGGCACCCACGTGCCGGGCGTTTATGCGACGGGTTGGATCAAGCGCGGACCGGTGGGCTTGATCGGCAGCACCAAGGGCGACGCTCTCGAGACCATCACGCATCTGCTCGCCGATCGCGAAGAACTGCCGCTGGCCGCCGTGGCGGCCCCGGAATCGATTGTGGAGCTGCTTGACTCCCGCGGAGTGGAATTCACCACCTGGGAGGGCTGGCTGGAACTTGACTCGCACGAAAAGGCGTTGGGTGCTGCCGCTTCCGAGGGCGGCCCCGTGCAGCGCGAGCGGGTGAAAGTTGTTTCCCGCGAAGACATGGTCAACGTCTCCCGCGGCGCGTCAGTGGTGGGCTGATCACGCCCTGAGCCGCGGTATTTTCATGCGCCAAGGTGATTACCCGCCGAGAAGCCCATCGACATTGGGAAGGTGCTCGAACCGGGTGAATGTGCCGTTTTCGGCGATCTCCGTGGCGGCCCCAAGGAATCCAGCCCAGGCGGTGCGCGCGAGCGTGCCGCCCACGCTGATCCGCCGCACTCCGAGGCGCGCTGCTTCCGCGACGGCCATGAAGGGTGCATTGACCAGGAGGTTCACCGGCTTGGGCGCCACAGCGGCGACGATGGCGCTGACATGCTCGACGGAGGTGATGCGGGGTGCGTAGAGGCAGTCGGCGCCGGCGTCGGCATAGGCACGGAGGCGCCACATCGTTTCGTTGATGTCGGGGCGGCCGCACACAAAACCTTCAGAGCGGCCGGTGAGCAGGACGCCGGTTCCACTCTCGTCGATCGCCTGACGGGCGGCGCGGATGCGCGCCACGGCGAGTTCGAAGTCGAAGAGCGGTTCCTCCTGATCTCCCGAGGCGTCTTCGATGGACAGTCCCGCGATCCCCGTGGCCACGGCCCGCGTGACATTCGCCGCGACCAGGTCAGGCTCAACCGCGTAGCCACCCTCGAAGTCTGCATTGACCGGAACATCGACGGCATCAACCACGGCGCCAAGGTGAGCGAGCACCTCGTCGATCGTGGCCTTGCTGTCGGGGCGGCCCATCGTCCAGGCGAATCCGGCACTGGTGGTTGCCAACGCGGGAAATCCCAGCTGTGCCAGGGCCCGCGCACTCCCGGGATCCCACGGATTCGGCATCACGAAGCACCCTGTGGAGTGCAAGCGGCGGAACGCGGAGACCCGATCATCGGAAACAGTCATGCTGCACCCCTTCGGCAGAAAGTGCTCAAAAGACTACGCGCAGTGCAGGGCCCCGGACAAGGCTCGAGCAGCTACGCCCGAAATTCGTTCAGGCAGGAGTTCAAGTTTGCGGTGACGGTTGCCATCGACGCGTCCGGATCGCGGGCCTCAATGGCCGCAAGGAGGTCCTCGTGGCCTTCCCGCGCGCAGCCCGTGCCCTGTCCGGCACCATGATGTTCGAGGTTGCTGCGGAAAACGTCGCCGAACGATTCATACAAATCGGCCAGCAACGGATTCGCTGACGCGCGGGCCACGGCCACGTGGAATCCCCAGTCATGGGCAACCCAGCCGGCCACGTCCTTCTCTTCCCAGGCACGACGCCGATCCGCCAGCAGGGCGTGCATCTCACCTTTTTGTGCGTGGGTGGCATTGCGCGCGGCCAGCCGTGCAGCCCGTGTGTCAAGTGCCAGCCTGACCTCCACCACATGCTGGTTGCCGTGTTGGCCAATGAGTTTTTGCGTTGCTCCGGCGATCTCGCTTGTTGCCCGGACATAGGTGCCGTCGCCCCGTAGCACTTCCAGCATGCCCACATGGGCCAGCGACTTGACGGACTCCCGCAAGGTGCCGCGCGAAACGCCAAGTTCCTTCATGAGTTCCTGCTCGGACGGGATGCGTTCGTTGACCGCCCACAATCCCGAGCTGATCGCGTTTCGCAGCTTCCCGGTGACCTCCTGCGCCAGGGGTTCGCGGTGTGAAGGTGTCAGGCTCATGCTGGTCCTCCTTCCGTCAGCGGCACAAGAGTCGTTGCGCCCGTGTTCCGGCCGCCCCTGTCCCGGGAAGCGCCGTCCCGTTTGGTGGAGGTGAGCAGCCAGGCCAACACGACCTGCGCGCTGGCCACAGCCACCAACAAGATCAACGGCAGGGTCCAGCCGCCGCTGAGGCTGTGCGCCAGGCCCAAGCCAAACGGGCCCATCGTCCCAATAAGGTAACCCACCGACTGGGCGGCGGTTGACATGGCGGTGGCCTCCGACGTCGTGCTTCCGCTTTTGCTGATCACCACCAGGACCAGGGCGAACACGCCAAAGCCGAAACCGAGGAGCAGTGCGGGCGCGACGGCGGCCTGCGCGGGCAGTGCCAGAAGCGCGACGGCGCCCAGCAGGTAGGAGCCGGTGGCCAGCATGAACGCGAGGCGCAAACCGCCGGGGCGGCTGGCGAGGGCGAGCAGGCCGATGTTCGTGACAACCGTGACCACCTGGGCCAGGCCCAGCATCAGGCCGGCGTCGGCGGGGTCGAGGCCGCCGTCGATCAGTATCAGTGGCAGCCAGCTGATGATGGAGTACGCGGCAATGGCCTGGATTGTGAAGAACGCGGTGATGAGCAGGCCCTGGCGGGTCTTGAGCAGTTTCCACGGTGACGTGGCCGGGCTCGGTGCGGCGTTGGGGCGGCGGTGCGCGGCGACGGCGATCGGGATGAAGGCCAGCAGCGTCACGACCGACAGGATGCCCCACGCGGCCAGGCCCAGCGACGGCGAGTCCAGCTGCATGGCCAGGGGCACGCTGACGGCCGCCGAGATGGTGGCGCCGAGCGACATGGGGATGGTGTAGACGCCCGTCATGGCGGCGGTCCTGTGCGCGTAATGTTCGCGGATGAACGACGGCATGGCCACGTTGCAGACCGCGAGCCCGGACATGCTCACCACGGTGCCCAGGAGCAGCATTCCCACGCTGGGAACCGCCCGCAGCGCCAGCCCCGCGGTCAGCGTGGCAAGGGCGATGGCGATGGCTTTCTCCACGCCCACGCGGCGGACCAGCCATGAGGTTGCCGCCCCGGCAATGGCGAAACACAACGTGGGGATGGACGGCAGCAGCGCGGCGGTGAGCGGGCCGTAGCCGAGGACCAGCTGCAGGTCGTGGTACAGGGCCGAAGCGCTGGAGATGCCTGCACGGAGGTTGAGGCCGATGAGCATGATGGCGAGTATCCCGAACGCGGCCACGAGCCATTTTCGGGGTTTGGGCGCGGGTTTCGGACGTGCGGCTGCGGTTGGCTGGGCAGGGGGCTGGGGGTGCTGAAGAGTTTGGGGCATCACCTCAATAGTAAAACGTTAGACGTTTGATGTCTAAGCGGTGTGCTGCGGTGGCGCCGGGGGTCAGGCGGGCGGCGACAACCTGCGCACCGCCAGGGCCAGCCACAATTGCACGCGGTCGGGCGTCAGCGCAGGGTCATAACCGGTGAGCTCCGCAATCTGGGTGAGCCGGTAGCGGACGGTGTTCCTGTGCAGGGCCAGGGCTTCGGCAACCGCGGCCACGGAACCATTGAGCCGCAAATAAGTTTCCAGGGTGTCGACAAGCTCGGCGCCGTGTGCCGCGTCGAAGGCAGTGAGCGGACCCAGCGCTTCGGAAGCCATGTCGGCCATGGGCACGTCCTCACTGGCCAGCAGCAGGGAGGTGAGGCTCAACCGCTCCGGAACGTTGACTTCCATGCCGCGCGAAGCAGCCTCCCGGGCTTCAAAATAGCTCCAGCGCAAGCCGTTGGCCTGCGAATATGCGCCGCCAATTCCCACCGGTGCAATGATGCCGACGTTGTGCATCTGGTGGCTCAGGGCCCTGCCCAGAACTGCCGGGTCACCTGCCTGGGTGGGGACCACAAGCAGCAGTTCATGCCGGCCGTCGGAACTGACAGTGGCGGCAACTGCGGTTTCCAGCCCGGCCGGCAGCGAAATTGTTGCCAGGGTGGGGAACTTGCCTTCGTCCGCGCTCACGATCAAGACGAAATTCTTGGCTGCCGGGGCAATGCCCAAGTTCTCCAGCCGGGCCGCTGAATCGGCCGGTTCCAGCGTGCCCCGGACGATGTCGGCAATGACCTGCCCCGCAATTTGGCGTGCACTTTGCCGTCGTTGCACCAGATTGTTCAGCTCGATGCTGATGAGTCCGCGGGCATAGTCGACAATCCCGTCGTCCTGGAAGGGATTGCGCAGCCAGAGGGTGCTGGCGTCGCGCTTTCCCGTCGACAGCGCCACCGCATGCCACGCCCCCTCGGACGGCTCGGCGCCCACGGATGTTGCGGCAACTTCCCCGCCGTATTGGGTGACGGCCACGTCCGCGGCCACCATTGACGACAGCTTCTTCAGCAACGCCGGCAGGCCGCCGCCTGTCAGCAGCGCCCGGGCCAGCACTTGGTGTTCGCGCAGCAGCCGTTCCAGCTTGGTGTAATGATCCGAGGAGCGGGCATCGGCAACCAGCTTTCCGATGGCAATGAACGGCGTGCTGTAGGGCACCTCAACCACCGGCACCGCCCAGCGGTTTGCCTCGGCAATGAGCGCCGGCGGCACTGCTGCATGTTCAAAACCAATGCCGAACCCAATTCCGACGGCGCCCGCCCGCTTGATCTGCCTGACAAAGGAACGCTGGGCGTCGGCGGTGCTCTGCCGTGCCCCGGTGGTCAGGACCAGCTCGCCGCCGCTGAGGAACGACTGTGGATTCTCCAGTTCGGTCACGGCAACCCAGTCGATGGCTGCCGCCAGGGGTGTTCTGCTGGAACCCAGATTCTGCAGGTGCAGGGCCTGTGTGCTTAAAAGGTCTGCCAAGGAAAGTGCCATGCATCAACTATACAAACGCACTACGTGGATGAAGAGCCGTGGTGCACTTGACTATTCGCGTGGGGGCCGTTCCGGGCTTAGGCTGTCGCATATGCGGTGCACCGTCCGCTTCACCCACATCGAGCTAAAGAGGTTGAACACTGTGGTCCGAACCTTGCAGAACTTCATCAATGGAGAATTCGTCCCCGTCACCGGGCCCGACTCCCTGGACATCGTCAATCCCAGCAATGGCGAAATAGTTGCCAAGGCCCCGATCTCCAGCCAGGCCGATGTGGATGCCGCCATGGACGCGGCGGCAACTGCCTTCAAGACGTGGAAGCATGCCACCCCGGGGCAGCGCCAAAGCGTGCTGCTGAAGCTGGCGGATGCCGTTGAAGCCCGCAGCGACGAACTGGTGGAGGCGCAGCACCGCAATACCGGCCAGGTCAGGCAGATGATCGCTGACGAGGAAGTGGCTGCAGGTGCGGACCAGCTGCGTTTCTTTGCCGGCGCCGCCCGCCTGCTGGAAGGCCGCTCCGCCGGTGAATACATGGAGAATTTCACCTCCTATGTGCGCCGTGAACCCGTGGGTGTCATCGCCCAGGTGACTCCATGGAACTACCCCTTCCTGATGCTCATCTGGAAGATTGGTCCGGCACTGGCCGCGGGCAACACCGTCGTGGTGAAACCAAGCGACACCACCCCGGAAAGCACCCTGGTCCTTGCCGACATTGCCAAGGACATTGTCCCTGCGGGTGTCCTGAACTTCGTTTTGGGCAACGGCGCCACGGGCGCATCCATGGTGGAGCACAAGACTCCTGCCATGGTGTCCATCACCGGATCCGTCCGCGCAGGCATTGCTGTCGCCACGGGTGCCGCCAAGGGCCTGAAACGTGCCCACCTGGAACTGGGCGGCAAGGCCCCCGCCATTGTCTTTGCCGACGCCAACCTGGGGAAGACCGCCCAGGAAATTGCCGAGTACTCCTTCTTCAACGCCGGACAGGACTGCACGGCCATCACCCGCGTGCTGGTTGAGGAATCCGCCCATGACGAGTTCGTCAGCGCGCTGGCCACCGCGGCAAAGGGCCTGGAAACGGGCAACGAGGACGAATCCAAGAACTACTTTGGCCCGCTCAACAACGTCAACCACTTCAACTCGGTGGTCAAGGTTGTCGAAAACATCCCCGACTACGCAACAGTTGTGACCGGCGGCAAGCGCGTTGGTGAGAAGGGATTCTTCTTCGAACCCACAGTGGTTGACGGCGTGAAGCAGACTGACGACATAGTCCAGCAGGAAACATTTGGCCCCGTCATCACCGTGCAGTCGTTCAAGACCGAGGAAGAGGCAGTCGGGCTGGCCAACGACGTCGAATACGCCCTGGCATCCAGTGTCTGGACGTCAAACCACGGCGTGGCGATGCGGGTCTCGCGCGATCTGGACTTTGGCGCCGTGTGGATCAACACCCACATCATGCTCACGGCCGAGATGCCCCACGGAGGTTTCAAGCAGTCGGGCTACGGCAAGGACCTGTCCATCTACGGGGTCGAGGACTACACCCGGATCAAGCACGTCATGAGCAACCTGGACGCCTAGCATCAAAAAATCAGCTTGAATTTCGCCACTTTGAAAGGAATGTCCATGTCAGATATTCAGTACCGCCTTGCCCAAAAGCGCCAGATTCTGGGGACATTCCCCGGACCGAAGTCCGCAGCCCTCGACGTCCGGCGCAAGGCCGTGGTCGCCGGCGGCGTCGCCTCCAGCGTGCCGGTTTATGTTGCCGACGCCGACGGCGGCATCCTCACCGACGTTGACGGCAACTCCTTCATCGACCTGGGCTCCGGCATCGCCGTCACCTCTGTCGGTGCCTCGGATGCCAACGTTGTTGACGCCGTCCGAGAGCAGGTCGGCCATTTCACGCACACTTGTTTCATGGTCACCCCGTACGAAAGCTACGTTGCGGTTGCCGAGGAACTGAACGCGCTGACTCCCGGCGCGCATGAGAAGCGCACTGTCCTGTTCAATTCCGGGGCCGAAGCCGTCGAGAACGCCGTGAAGGTGGCCCGACTGGCCACTGGCCGCGACGCCATCGTTGCCTTCGACCACGCCTACCACGGCCGCACCAACCTGACCATGGCACTGACAGCCAAGGCCATGCCGTACAAGACCAACTTTGGCCCGTTCGCACCCGAGATCTACCGGGTGCCGATGAGTTACCCGTACCGCGAAGAAGCCGACATCAAGGGCGAGGAAGCGGCCCGCCGGGCCATTTCCATGATCGAGAAGCAGATCGGTTCGGACTCTGTCGCGGCCATCTTGATCGAGCCGATCCAGGGTGAGGGCGGCTTCATCGTCCCGGCCGACGGATTTCTGCCCACCCTGGCCGCCTGGGCCAAGGACAACGGCGTCGTTTTCATCGCCGACGAGGTCCAGTCCGGATTCTGCCGCACCGGCGAGTGGTTCGCGAGCCAGCACGAAGGCGTTGTCCCCGACATCATCACCATGGCCAAGGGCATCGGCGGCGGATTGCCGTTGAGCGCCATTACGGGCCGCGCGGACCTGATGGATGCAGTGCACCCGGGCGGCCTCGGCGGCACCTACGGTGGCAACCCCGTCGCCTGTGCGGCAGCGCTGGCAGCGATCAAGACCATGAAGGACCACGACTTGAACGGCCGCGCCGCCAACATCGAGCGCATCGTCACCGACCGCTTCAACTCACTTGTGGAGGAAATGGGCGACGCCGGCATCATCGGTGAAATTCGCGGCCGCGGCGCCATGATGGCCATCGAACTGGTCAAGCCCGGCACCGCCCACACCACCAAGGAAGTCAACGCGGAGGCTGCCAAGGCGATCGCCGGCGCCTGCCTGCAGGCCGGGGTCATCATCCTGACCTGCGGCACCTATGGCAACGTCATCCGCCTGCTCCCGCCGCTGGTCATCGGCGACGAGCTGCTCAACGACGGCCTGGACGTCCTAGTGGACGCCATCCGCGCAGCAGTCTAGCGTTTTGGGCCCACGCCCGCGGGGTTCCCTGGCCGAGGTATGAGGTTAGGTGGCGGGTGGGGAACGACGGCGGCACCCAGGTTGGGCTTTTGGCTCACCGGGGTGCCGCTTTTGTTTTGGTCAATACGACGGTGCCGGGGTGAGTCCGAAGTATTGCTCCAGTGTTTGGAAGCCGCGGTTGTGCATGTTGGTGGCGGTCCGGACGCCAATGTAGCGCAGGTGCCAGGGCTCGTACGTGTAGCCGGTGGTCCAGTCATTGCCCCACGTGTAGCGGATGATGAAGCCGTACCGCCAGGCGTGGTTCCTGGCGAACTGACCGGCTGGCGTGTTTTCGAAGCACGCCTGGAGGGAGCAAGCCCCATTTGGGTTGCCGACGTCCATGACAAGGCCGGTTTGGTGTTCGCTAAAGCCCGGACGTGCGGAGATGGTGTCTGCCACGACCCGCCCATACTGCGACACGTAGTAGTTGTAGAGGCCGGCCTGGGTGTCGTAGGAGCGGAAACCACTGACCATGGTGAGCGGCGCGCCCGCCGCGGATGCGCCGGAGACCAGCTGCGCCATGTGCGTGGCGGCCTCGCTGCGCATGAGTTGGGAACCGGCCCAGACCAAGTCAGGCGGCGTTTGGTTGATGGGTGCATTGGGGCTGCGCTTGTTGACCACCACGCCGGTGCTGGAGGGATACGGATTGACGCTGACACCGGCACTTGTGGGCCACGTGATGGTGCCGCCTTGGAAGTATTGGACGCAGCTTGGCGGCGCCCCGCCGCAGCGCTCGTCACTGACGGGATAGGCCAGCGGGCTGCGTTCGTAGCCCATCTGGACCCATTTTGCGCCGATGCCGCCGTGGACCGGGTACGAACCCGTGGATGGCTGCCAGTAGACGTAGCCGCCCTGGTATTTTTGCACGCAGCCCCCGTTGACGAGCGTGCAGTTTTCACCGCTGATCGGGTAGCCAAGGGGGCCCCGCTCGGCGCCGGTCCGGTCCCACGTGGCCCCGATCCCGCCCGCGACCGGGTTGGCACCCGCGCCGGGCTGCCAATAGATGCGCCCGCCCTGGAATGTCTGCACGCAGCCGGCGTTGACGAGGGTGCAGTTTTCGTCCGTTTTGGGAAAGCCGAGGAAGCCGCGTTCCCAATTGAAGGATGCCCACCGCCCGGCGATGGCGCCCGTGGCGATGTGCGCCCCGGTGCCCGCGGACCAATAGATGCTGCCGTTCCGGTACGCGCGGTAGCAGCCCCCTTGCGGCAGCGAGCAGCGCAGTGGGGTGATGGCGTAGCCAAGGTGCGGGTTCGCCGCATATTTCGCGGCGATGGAGCCATTGTCAGGCGTGGCCGCTGCGGCTGCGCCGGGCGCCGCCAGTGCGGTTCCGGCCATGACGAACACGGCCATCGCCGCAAGCGCCAATCGTTTCGTTTTCATGGGTGGACCGCCCTGTCCTTTGCCAGCTGATTTTTTGACCTTAAGCCGATTCCGCCGGCAGGACAAGGGGCCGGATCCAAATACCCGCAACTTGGAGCACGACGGCGGCGCCCCGTCCGGGCTTGTGGCCCACCGGGGCGCAGCCCCACGTCATGCGGGCACGCGCGGCGCCGGGTGGGTAAGCTGGGCAGGAGCATTCTCCATTACTTACGGCACATCGGGGTGGCATGGCTGCGAGACAGTTTGATGAACGTTATCCGGCCATGTTCCAGCCCGGTGGGGACGGGGCGGATGTGTCCGCCGCGACAGTTGCCGAAATCAGCGCAGCGGCCGTGGTCCCCTCGAAAGAATCCGGGCCGCACGCCCGGGAACCGGAAATCGTGGTGGAGCCCGTGCCCGAACGCCCCGGCCCCGTGCCCGAACGCCCAGGCCCCGAGTTGACGCCAACACCCCAAGAAATTCCGACGCCTGCAGCCGGCGCTTCCGCCGAGTGGCCGGCGTGGCGCTGGCCGGTCCCCCTGGCCGCCGCCCTCGTGATGCTCGCCGCGGGCGTGTTTTCCCTGACGGTGCAGTATTGGCTGCCGGCGGCCGCCACTGCGGACCCGAGTGCGTCTCAGGGCATCACGCTTCAGCCGTGGGGCGAGCTCATTTCCTCGGCTGCACCCGCACTGCTGGGCACCGGCGTCGGCATTCTTGGTGCGCTGCTGTTCCTCGCTTCCCGCCGGCGTGCGGCCGCGGAGGTGGGGTTCCGTGCCGCGTTCGGCTTGCTGGCGCTCGCCGCGGGGGTGGCCGGCTGGGTGTTCTTGTTTGCGACGTTCTTGTTTCCGGAGGTTATGAATCTGCAGGGCTCCGGCTATGCCGAACGGCAGCAGACGCCCTGGACGTATTTGGTGATGCCCGTGGGAACCTGGCTGTTTGCCGTGGCCGTGCTCATGCTGGCGGCGTTGTGTGTGGTGCCGCGGCGGTGGCGGGCCGGCTCGCCTGATGGCGAAGTGCTGCCTACGGGCGGCCGTCCCTCAGCCCGGCGTGCCCTGGTGCTGGGGGCTGCCACGGCTGCGGCGGGGATGTGTGCCTTGTTCGCGTCCTACCTGTTCCCGCTGGCAACTGGAACCGTCACCGTCCACGCCGCCTCGGGAGATGTCCTCAGCCATTCGGACTGGGCTGTCTTGGCACGGTTCCTTGGCCCGCCCCTGCTGCTCGCGGGACTCGTGGTCCTTGCGTGGGCAGTCCTGAGCCTCGCGCTCACGCCGCGCCGTGCGGCGGGTGCACCGGGGTCGGAAATTGACGGGTCCGGCGTCGGCGGTGTGGACGAAGCGGCCTGAACCAATGCAGGGCGGACGACGGTCCGGACGCGGTTTCAGCCGGCCCTGTTCCGAACCGCCCCGCCGCTGTACAGTCAGTGCTACAAACGCCTCACGGGGCGCAGTGCCGTGCTGCATCCAGGGGTCTGCCGAAGGGTTTGTTCATGAAATATGTAGTGGGATACCGGCCTGATGAGCGAGGCGCGGACGCCGTTGCCCTTGCCGGCGTCATCGCAAAAACCCAGGGTGCCGAGCTGCACCTCGTCAACGTGGTGCACAACGGAAAAACGGCTGCCCCCGGGCTGGAAAAGCAGGCCCTGTCCCTGGTGCCCGGCGGTGTCACGGCGACTTTTTCCACCCGGGTTGCCGACTCGTTTGTGCACGGGCTCAGTGCCGCGGCCAAGGAAGACAATGCCGCGTTGATCGTTGTCGGCGCCGCGAGCAACGGGCTGTTCAAGCGGTTCACCGTGGGCTCGGTGGCGAACGGCCTGCTGCACGCCTCGCCGGTCCCGGTGGCACTGGCCCCGCGCGGCTACAACCGCAGGGATCCGCTCACCCGGCTGACCGTCATGACCGGAATGCGGGAGGGCTGGCAGGCAGTGCTCGACGTCGGAACCGCAGCCGCCGGGAGGCGTCACGTGCCGCTGCGGCTGGTTTCAGTGGTTGAGATCGACCAGCTGGAACAGTCGGACTTTGACCTTGCCAACGCCTTGAGCCCGGCCAAACAGCATGTGAACACGGTGCTGAGCGAGGCCGCCGCCAAACTCCCGGACACCAAGGTCACCGTCACGCTTGCCCACGGCCGCAACATTGAAGAAGCCGTCGACGGGATCGGCTGGAAGTCGGGCGAACTTGTCATCGTCGGCTCCAGCCGCCTGGCCGCGCACCGCAAGATCTTCCTTGGGTCCACAGCCAACAAGATTCTGCGGGCGCTGCCGGTCCCGATGGTCGTGGTGCCGCGCGACTTCCAGGCGCAGGGCATCTAACCCGACGCACGAGTGGTGCTTACTGCTCCAGGAAGGCGTCGCTGAACAGCAGCTGCAGCCCCTCCGCCATGGTGGGGTGGGCGATGACAGCGTCGCGCAGCCGCTGGTAGGGGAGCTTGCCAAGCATCGCCATCTGGACGACGGCGATCACCTCACTGGCTTCATGGCCCAACAAGGACACGCCCAGAATCTGGTCGGTGCCCCGTTCAACAACAGCCTTCCAGATGCCATCCAGCTGGCCCACGGTGCGGGCCCGTGGAATGGCCGAGACAGGCATGGTTGCCATGCGGACGTCGTGGCCGGCGGCCCTGGCCTCCGCCTCGGACAGTCCGACCCGGCCCAGCTCCGGTGTGGTGAAAACACAGTAGGGAATGAGCCGGTCCCTGGTGCTTTGCAGCGTCCCGTCCGGTCCCGCCAACAGGTTGGCCTTCAGGATCCGGTAATCGTTCCACGACGCGTGGGTGAATTGGGGTGTGCCGGCGACATCCCCGGCCGCCCACACGCCCTCTGCCGTGGTGCGCAGGAAGTCATCCACCGTGATCAGGCCCCGGCCTGTCAGCTCGACGCCGGCAGCGTCAAGTGCCAGGCCCTCCGTGACAGGCGTGCGCCCCACCGCCACCAAAATCTCCGCAGCCGTGGCTTGCGTGCCGTCGGAAAGGGACACCGTGACGGTGCCACCGGCGCGGGACACCGATTCGGCCGCAACGCCCAGCCGCACCGAGACGCCGTCGGCCTCCAACGCGGCAGCAACGGCCGCCGACACCCCGGCGTCCTCTCGCGGGAGCAGCACGTCGGCGCGCTGCACCACGGTGACGGACACGCCCATGATGGCGAGCATCGAGGCGAACTCGCAGCCAATGTAGCCGCCGCCCAGGATGACAATGCTGGGCGGAAGTTCGGCCAGGGCCAGGATGGTGGTGCTGGTCAGGGGCTCCGCCGCACGCAGGCCGGGCAGCTCGGGGACCAGCGGCACCATCCCGGTGTTGACCACAACACTGGTGCCGGACAGCGTGCGGCGGGTGCCGCCGTCGTCCGTCACCTCAACGGTGCGAGGCGCGGTGAAGCGGGCCTGGCCAATCACCAAATCCATGCCGGAGCCGAGGAAGGACTTGCGCTGGCCGGCCACCATGGTGCCGACGACGTCCTCCTTGCGGGCACGCAGCAGGTCGATGTCAATGGCGGGGGAGGCGGGGATGGTGATGCCAAATTCAGCGGCGCGGCGGGTGACGGCCAGGAGGCGGGCGCTGTTGACGAGGGTCTTGGTGGGGATGCAGGCGACGTTGATGCAGGTGCCGCCGATCATGCCACGTTCCACCATGGCCACCCGCTGGCCGGCTGTCGCCAGATCCATGGCCAGGGACTTGCCTGCCTTGCCGCCGCCCACTACCAACAGGTCGAAATTCTCGGTTTCCATGGTTGTGCCTTTCCTCGGGAGCGTTAAAGCTAAGCTACGGCAAATTTTCGTATTCGGGATGTGCGGCGGTGGGCCAGGAGCATGTCGGCGATCAAAATGGCCAGGGCCACCCACACAATGGCGAATCCGATCCACCGTTCGTAGCTCATGTGTTCGCCGAGCAAGGTGATGGCCATGATGAACTGGATGAGCGGGGTCATGAACTGCAGCAGCCCAATCCCAGTCATGGACAGCCGGCTTGCGGAGGCGCCAAAGAACAAGAGCGGGACGGCGGTGACAATGCCGGTTGAGGCGAGCAGCCAAAAGTGCCCGGCACCCATCCCTGTCAGTGTCGCCTGGCCCATGGCTGTCACAATAATCATGGCCGCGAGGGCGAGCGGGGTCAGCACGGCGGTTTCAACACTGAGGCTGGTGATGGCGTCGACCTTGCCGCCGACCCGGTTTTTGACAAACCCGTAGCTGCCGAAGCTGAACGCCAGCACCAGCGCGATCCATGGCAGCTTGCCGTAGCTGAAGGTCAGCACCACAACTGCCGCGAAGCCCACGCCCACTGCCGTCCACTGCAGCGGCCGGAGCTTTTCCTTCAGGACGAGGACTCCGATCAGCACGGAAACCAGCGGGTTGATGAAGTAGCCGAGGGAAGCCTCAATGGCGTGGCCGGTGGTCACCGCAAAAACATAGGTCAGCCAATTGACGGCTATCAGCAGGCCGGCAACGCTGAGGGTGCCCATGATGCGCCGGTTCTTGATGGCGGTGCCAATTTTTCCCCAGCCGCGGCTGACGGTGATGATCAAGGCGCAGAAGACCACCGACCAGACCACGCGGTTGGCCACAATTTCAATGCTGTTGGCGGGGACCAGCCACGTGAAGTAAATGGGCATCATGCCCCACAGGCCGTAGGCGCCGACGCCGTACAGGGTCCCCGTCGCGCCACGGGACCGGGCCGGCCTGCCCGCCTTCAGTTGTTTGCGGGGGTCTGGTGTTGTTTGGGGTTCGCTTCGGGTCACAACCCCCATAACAACACTGATGGGCCAGATAATCCATATCCACTTGCAGGTGACTGGCCGCCATTGGACGGTTGGGCAGGCCCGGGGGCCGGGCTCCTGGCCGATGGTGGCCAGTCGTCCCCGAGACGCTGCGGGTCCACGGTAAACTCATCGGCAGCGCACCGGGCCCGTGAGTGGTTGGTCACTTTCATTCGCCGGCCCTTACGGACCCCGCATGTTGGCAATTAGACTACTTAAGTGGTGCTTAATTAGCGCCTCCCTGTGCGACAGTTGATGCAGTGTTCCTGGTCCCTGTTCCCTTGATGTTGCGATTCACAGTTCGGAAGGACTTCTTTCTTGGCTAACTCGAGCGCCACCCGCCCATTCCGCGTCGCCATCATTGGTTGTGGCCCGGCGGGTGTCTACGCGGCAGACATTCTGACGAAGTCCCAGGAAGTCTCCGGCGGCGACGTGCACGTCAGCATCGACATTTTTGAATCCCAGCCGGCCCCCTACGGGCTGATCCGCTACGGTGTGGCACCCGACCACCCCCGGATCAAGGGCATCATGAACGCCCTCCACAAGGTCCTGGATCGCGGGGACATCCGCTTCTTCGGCAATGTCATGTACGGCCGAGACCTGACGCTCGCCGATTTGCGCAGTTTCTATGACGCCGTCATCTTTGCCACGGGTGCCACCAGGGACGCCGATTTGGCCATCCCCGGCGTCGACCTGGACGGCTCCTACGGCGGTGCCGACTTCGTCTCGTGGTACGACGGGCACCCCGACGTTCCCCGCGAATGGCCCCTGCACGCGAAGGAGATCGCCGTCATCGGCAACGGCAACGTGGCCCTGGACGTGGCCCGCGTCCTGTCCAAGCACCCGGACGACATGCTCATCACTGAAATCCCCGACAACGTCTACGCCGGGCTGAAGGAATCACCCGTCACCGACGTGCACATTTTTGGCCGCCGGGGCCCGGCCCAGGTGAAGTTCACCCCGCTGGAATTGCGCGAGCTCTCCCACTCCCGCGACGTGGACATCATCCTCTACGACGAGGACTTCGACTTCGACGAAGCCTCCGACGCGGCCATCAAGAGCAACAACCAGGTCAAGATCATGGTCAACACGCTGACCAATTGGCTGGCGGAAGAACACGACGAAAGCCGGGTTCCGGCGTCGCGCCGCCTGCACCTGCACTTCCTGCACACTCCCGTGGAAATCACGGGCACCGACGGCCGTGTCTCCGGCATCCGGTTTGAGCGCAATGAACTCGACGGCACCGGCAACGTCCGCGGCACGGGCAAATTCATCGACTACCCGGTCCAGGCCGTCTACCGGGCCGTCGGCTACTTTGGCTCGGAACTGTCCGAGGTGGATTTTGACACCCGCCGCGGGGTCATTCCGAACGACGGCGGACGCGTGCTGGGTGCCGACGGCGCCCAGGTGCCCGGCCTGTATGCGACGGGATGGATCAAGCGCGGGCCGGTCGGCTTGATCGGCAGCACCAAGGGCGACGCCCTCGAAACCATTGGCTGCCTCCTCGAAGACCGGCTTGGCCTTCCGGTTGCGGCGCATCCCGGCGAAGCTGAAATCGTGGAGTTGCTGGAATCCCGCGGGATTGAATTCACCACGTGGG
This sequence comes from Specibacter sp. AOP5-B1-6, assembly GCF_052376555.1. Classification (NCBI taxonomy): domain Bacteria; kingdom Bacillati; phylum Actinomycetota; class Actinomycetes; order Micrococcales; family Micrococcaceae; genus Specibacter; species Specibacter sp. AOP5-B1-6. The sequence goes on along the minus strand of NZ_JBQSVT010000006.1, from coordinate 7,319 downwards.
AGGGCTGGAACAAGCTCGACGCCCATGAGAAGCACCTGGGCGCCAGTTACGTCCCGGCCCCGGGGTTGGAGATCACCCGCGAGCGTGTGAAGGTTGTGGACCGCGAACAGATGGTCAACATCTCCAAGAAGTAGGCGCCAGTGGGGTTCAGTGCCGCCCGCGAGTCTCACTGAGCGAGACGACGTATTCAAAGTGCATTGATTCTGATAGCGGTTCGCTATTGTAGGTGGGTTCCAAAACACCCGACGATTAAGCGGTTTCCATGAATTTGCTCCGAACTAAATCCATTGAGCGCTCCCTGGCTGATGCCGACGAGCCCGGCCGCGGCCTCAAGCGCACCTTGTCCACCTGGGACCTGATGATCATGGGCGTTGCCGTGGCCGTTGGCGCCGGCATCTTCTCGGTAGGGGCAGAGGCTGCCGCACACCATGCCGGCCCTGCCGTCACCATTTCCTTTGTGCTTGCGGCCGTCACCTGTGCCTTGGCCATCATGTGCTACGCGGAATTTGCCACGGCGATCCCTGTCACGGGCAGCGCCTACGTATTCACCTACGCAACGGTGGGGGAGCTTCTGGCCTGGATCATCGGCTGGAACTTGATTCTGGAACTGCTCATGGCAGCCTCCGTCATTGCCAAGTACTGGGGCATTTACCTCAGCAACTTCTTCGAGGCGGTCAACCTCAACGTCCCGTCCAACTTTGCCGTTGGTCCGTTCACCGTATTCTGGGGGCCGCTGGTGGTTGTGGCGGTCTTCACCTTCATTTTGGTCATGGGCACCAAGCTTGCGGCACGCATCAACAACGTCTTCACCTTGATAAAAATTGGCATCGTGCTGTTTGTCATTGTGGTGGGCTTCTTCTACGTCAAGGCTGAAAACTACCAACCCTTCGTGCCGCCGTCCCAGCCGGCCCCCGTCACCGACACGTCCTGGCAGCTGCAACCGTTCCTGTCGCTGCTCACGGGAGCCGAGCCCGCCATGTACGGCTTTGCCGGACTCATCTCGGGTGCCGCCTTGGTGTTCTTTGCCTTTATTGGTTTCGATGTGGTGGCCACCAGTGCCGAAGAAGTGAAGGATCCGGCAAAAACACTGCCGCGGGGCATCTTCGCCGGACTGGCAGTGGTGACCGTCTTATATATTCTTGTCACGCTGGCAGTGACAGGCATGGTGTCTTATGAGGACCTTGCCGCAGCGGACGCCCCCTCCCTGTCGACGGCATTCTCCCTGGTGGGTGCCGAATGGGCCGTGGTGGTCATCTCGCTGGGCTCCTTGATCGGCCTCACCACCGTCATCATGGTGCTCCTGATGGGTCTGGCCCGCGTCATGATGGCCATGAGCCGCGACGGCCTGCTGCCCCGCGGACTCAGCAAGACCTCCGACCGCCGTGCAACTCCGGCCCGAACCCAGATCCTCAGCGGCGTCCTGGTGGCCGTTCTGGCAGGTTTTACGCCTGTGGAACTGCTGAGCGAAATGATCAACATTGGCACGCTCAGCGCATTTGTCATGGTGAGCATCGGCATTTTGGTGCTCCGACGCAAGCGCCCCGACCTCACACCGGCCTTCCGCGTCCCCTTCGGACCGGTCATTCCCATTCTTTCCACCTTGTTGTGCATCTACCTGATGTTGAACCTGGCCACGCTGACATGGGTGTTTTTCGCCGTCTGGCTCGTGGTGGGGCTGGTGTTTTACTTCAGCTACGGCTATTGGAACTCGCGGCTGCGCCGCGAGCAAGCAGCCGGAATTGTTCAGCCCGGCCCATTGAAGACTAAATAGCCGGCGGGCCCTTTGCGCCTGCCTGCATCCACACAGAAGCCTGTGCCACGCTGGAGGGCATGAATGGATCAGGCGGCCCGGCATGGGCGGAATGAAAAACGTAGCGGGCGGGGAACCCAAGTCACTGGCGGATGTGGCACCGGAAGCGGTGCTGCTGGCAGGGGCGGGCAGGGCCATCCTGCTGCAGCTGGCCAATCCTGCCGTGGGCCACGGGGTGGCGCGGCACTCAAGCTTCGCTGCCGATCCGATGAAGCGCTTCCACGGCACACTGAGCTACATCTACGCACTCAGCAACGGCACGCCGGCGCAACGCAAGAGTGTGCAGCGGCAGGTCCAACGCGCCCATCGACCCGTGAAGTCCGCGGCCGGCGCCCGGTCGCCGGCCTATGACGCAGCCGACCCGGAACTGCAATTATGGGTTGCCGCCACACTGTACGACTCGGCCTGCCAAAGCCATGACGCACTGTTTCCGGCATTGTCGGCGGCCGATGCAGAGTCGGTGTACCAAAGCTATGCGGTGTTGGGGACCGCCCTGGGCATGCCGGCCGAACTCTGGCCCGCATCACGTGCCGATTTTGCCGTGTACTGGGAACGGCAACTGGGACTGCTCAGTGTGGATGCAACCGTCCGGGACGTCGCCACGGAACTGTTGGCAGCCAAACAGGCGCCGGGCTGGGTCAAGGCGCTCATGCCCCTGGCCCGGTATCTGACGGTGGGGATGCTCCCTCCGGCTGTGCGGGAGATGTACGAGTTCAGTTGGTCCCCGCGCAAGGAGCGGCTGCTGCGCGCCTTGTTCGCCGGGACTGCCGTCCTGATGCGGATTACGCCGCGGCGGATGCGTCACGCCCCGATGAAGTACTACCTGAAGCGGCTCGGCTAAGGAGGGCCGCAACCCTTGACGGAGTGGGTTGATGGTTACGGTGCCGCGTAACGAACAACCCAGTCAATCAAAGGCCGCAGCTGTTCCCAGTGCCCCGCTATGTGGGCTTGGGCAGCGGCGGTATTCAGCCAGTCAGGCCGCCCCGGCGCGATGGCGGCGCTGAGCGTCTTGTGTCTGAGAAGCCCAGGGCGCGGGTGCTCCGTCGGGAAGCCCCGCGGCAGGGTTTTCAACGTTTGCCCCGCAATGGCGAAACCGGATTCCGCCAGCCCCTCGATGATGGCCGTCAGCGCCCTGCCGCTGGCGGAGGCGTCCACGGCCGCCCGGTATCTCGACAATTGGGCGGGTGAAGCTGAACGGTAGCCGCCACTGATGAGCAGGCCGTCTGCGCCAAGCTGAAGATAAAACCCCACCCCCTCGTAATTTGAGGCAAACATCCCCTGGGCTGTTTTGTATGGTTCCGTGCCGGCGGCAAACCGCATGTCCCGGTGCGGCCGGAAAATCCTGCCGGGGCCGAAGCTGGGCTCCAGCCCGCGCAGGAGCGCCGTGAGCGGGGCCAGCACGTCGGCGTCGTACTTGTCCTTGTGCTCCAGCCACCACTGCCGGTTGTTGTTGCCCTCAAGAGCGGCATAAAACTCAATTGCTGCCGCGGGAATTCCGGTAAAAGTGTCCATGCAACGAGCCTATGGACGCGGCTGGAACGGCACCAGTGGCACCCGGTCAACTGTGCATGGAGCCCCAGCAAGCCTGGGCTGTGGAGGAATGAACACCCCGCTAACCTCTCCTTACTGGACTCAGTCCAGAAAAGCTGACAGTATTGGGGCATGGTTGAAGAGCGGAACGTTGAGGAGATGTTGCGGGCAGTTTCACTGCGCGTGACACGTCCCCGCGTTGCCGTTCTTGGTGCAGTCAGTGCGGCGCCGCATGCGGACGCCGACACCATTATTGGCGCCGTTCGCACGGAGTTGGGCAGTGTGTCCAAGCAAGCTGTCTACGATGTGTTGGCAGCACTGGTTGAGGCCGGACTGGTGCGCCGCATCGAGCCCTCGGGCTCGCCGGCCCGCTTTGAAACCCGGGTGGGCGACAACCACCATCACGTGGTGTGCCGCAACTGCGGGAACATCGCGGATGTGGACTGTGCCGTGGGTGAAGCGCCCTGCCTGCATGCCTCAAACAGCCATGGGTTTGCCATTGATGAGGCCGAGGTTATTTACTGGGGCACCTGTCCCGACTGCCTGCCTGGCTGATTGCAGCACCAACAGACTTATGAATTGTTTTAACGTCGAACACCACAAGGAGCGATAAATAAAGATGACTATCGAGAACACCTCGCCGCTGACCACGGCCGCAGGCGCCCCAGTTGCCAACAACCAGGACAGCCTCACGGCCGGACCCCGCGGCCCGATGCTGCTGCAGGACGTGTGGTTCCTTGAAAAGCTGGCCCACTTCAGCCGCGAGGTCATCCCCGAGCGCCGCATGCACGCAAAGGGCTCCGGAGCCTTCGGCACGTTCACTGTCACCAATGACATCTCCAAGTACACCAAGGCCAGCATCTTCTCGGAGGTTGGCAAGCAGACGGAAATGTTCGCCCGTTTCTCCACCGTTGCCGGTGAGCGCGGCGCCGCCGACGCCGAGCGCGACATCCGCGGCTTCTCGGTGAAGTTCTACACCGACGAAGGCAACTGGGACCTGGTGGGCAACAACACCCCCGTGTTCTTCTTCCGCGACCCGCTGAAGTTCCCCGACCTGAACCGCGCCGTCAAGCGCGACCCCCGCACCAACATGCGCAGCGCCGAGAACAACTGGGACTTCTGGACCAACCTCCCGGAGTCGCTGCACCAGGTCACGATCGTCATGTCCGACCGCGGCATCCCTGACGGCTACCGCCACATGCACGGCTTCGGCTCACACACTTTCAGCTTGATCAACGATGCCGGCGAGCGTTTCTGGGTCAAGTTCCACCACGTCACGCAGCAGGGCATCAAGAACCTGAGCGACGAAGAAGCCGGGGTGCTCGTTGCCGGCGACCGCGAATCCAGCCAGCGTGACCTCTTCGACTCGATCGAGAACGGCGACTTCCCGAAGTGGAAGCTGATGGTTCAGATCATGCCCGAGGCCGAAGCCGAAACGTACAAGTACCACCCGTTTGACCTCACCAAGGTGTGGTCCAAGAAGGACTACCCGCTGATCGAGGTTGGCGAGTGGGAACTGAACCGCAACGCCGAAAACTACCACGCAGACGTTGAGCAGGCTGCCTTCGCACCAGCCAACGTGGTTCCGGGCATCAGCTTCTCTCCGGACCGCATGCTGCAGGGACGCTTGTTCTCCTACGGCGACGCCCAGCGCTACCGCCTCGGCGTGAACCACCACCAGATCCCTGTCAACGCACCGAAGAACCCCACCGCCAACACGTACCACCGTGACGGCCAGGGCCGCGTTGACGGCAACCAGGGCCGCACCCCCGGCATCGAGCCGAACTCCTACGGCCGCTGGCCCGAGCAGCCGGCGTACGCCGATCCGGCACAGGCCATTGGTGCCGTTGCCGACCGGTTCAACTACCGCGACGACGATGCCAACTACTTTGAGCAGCCCGGCATCCTGTTCCGCGAAAAGATGACGGACGAGCAGCGCCAGGTGCTCTTCGAGAACACGGCGCGCGCCATTGACGGTGCCTCACAGGCCACCATCGAGCGCCACATCCACAACTGCACCCAGGCTGACCCGGCCTACGGTGAAGGTGTCCGTGCGGCCATCGAGGCCCTGCAGGCCGGTAAGATCTCGGACCTGGACGTCAACTCCGATTCCGTCTAGCAAACACGAACTGCCCGGAACCAGCCGCCATGGCTGGTTCCGGGCAGTTCTTCGTTAACGCACGACGGCGGCACCGGCCTTGGGACGGCTCAGCCCAGCAGGTGCTCGCGGCCAAACATTGTTGCTGCGGCACGGGCGGAGGGGGTTCCGGCGTCGAGGTCGGCGCCGGCTGCCACAAGCAGGGCGCAAACAACGTCTTCGCCCTTGAACAAGGCACCGGCCAGCGGGGACTGGTCCCGGCCATTGCGGATGTCCACATTGGCGCCGCGGTCAATGAGCATCGACACGGTTGCCGGCTGGCCCTTGTATGCGGCCAACATCAGCAAGGTGTTGCCGTCGGGGTCCTGGACATCCACGGGGATCCCGTGGTCAAGGAATTCGGCCAGCTCCGCAGTTTTGCCCTCGCGGGCAAGATTCATGGCAAGGCCGAGGGCCTTGGCGGTTTGGTCTTCATTGAGTGGGGCATTGTTGGTCATTTCTCCACAGTAAACGATGGGCCGCAGCTTTTCCGCTGGCAGTCGCCGGTCGGCGGGCAGGTCCAGCCCGCCGGCGGCCACGAAATCAGCCACCTGGTGGGGTTCGTGGCCATGGTGGCGGGCAAAGAGGTGGAGGGTGGCCGGATCCGGCGAGTTCCACTCATCGGTGGCCCACACGGTCACACCCTGAAATGTCGGGCTGGCGTGCAATGACATCTTCTCCATCAGGCCGGCCAGCTCCAGCAACGCCTGCGGCCCGGCACCGTCAAGTGAGGCGGCACGGAAACGGGGAACCGCAGTCCAATGACCACCCCGGAAAGACTCCCCGGGCCTTGGCCCCACGGGTGCAATGTGAAAAGGCCGCTCCGACCAGCCCTCAGGTTCCCAGGACCGATCGGCGCCCGGTGCCGGGTCGCCGGGAAGGGGCCCGGAGGGATGGCACCCGGGAATGGGTTGGGTGTTCGGGCTGGGGGTGGGGTCCGACGGCGTGCCGCCGTTCCAGGCCTGCAGCGCCCCATCCAGTGCGCCGGTGCCCGCTGGTGCCACCCGTTGGTGGGCAGGCAGGCGGAGGGCGGATGCCGCCGTCGTGCTTTCAGGGAAGGCAAAGAAGACGTGCAGGGTGGGCGTGGAGGTTTCGGCCAGCGGTTCGCCGACGGCGTCACCCACGGGCTGCCAATTCAGCGAGATGTAGAGCTGCGCGGCGGTGGCTCCGGCCACAGCGGTGAACGCCCGGCGAAGGTGGGCGTAGCAGTGCAGCAGGTCGGCGGCGGAGCCGGCCTCAAAGGCAAGGGACGGATCATTGAGCCGGAGCACAAAGTGGCCCTCGGTCAGGGGGAACGCCGGGCGCCTGGCACTCCAAAACGTGGAGGAGTACAGGTGCGTGCGAATCGGAGCCAAGGCATTCCCCTCCCAGCGGACGTGCGCAGCATGGCTGCCCTGCCAGCATAGCCGAGGCGGTCGTTTTGCCAGCCTGCCGGCGGGGTTTGAAAAACCGGGTAGTTCCAGTCGCCGGTGAGGATGTGCCCGTGTCGAATCGACCGCGCAGTGGCCGTCGAAACAGCTGTCATTGCTTTCGGCCAGTTCGTTGTCGGGTGGAGCTTGCGCAGCACCGGGCCTCGGAGGCGAAGCCGAGCAGGATCCGCAGCCAATCATCGCCGGCTGCACCCTTGCCCCTCAAACCACGCAGCGCTTGGAATTTCTCCTCTAGGCCCTGTCGGCCAGCAGCTGCACGATCGCGGCGCCCGCACTGGCGAAGACGTGATAGGTGTCGCGGTCGAGGCGGCCGAGGGTCAGTTGGCCGCGCTCAGCGATGTGTGCGTCGTAGGGCACGTCGAAAACACGTGCGACGCCGGACCCTTTGAGGATGCGGTTCAGCCGTTCGAGG